>DASXXU010000203.1:0-4166 GCA_036502885.1 Candidatus Tumulicola sp. | reverse complement strand
CGATTTTGCCGTTTCCATTTCAGAAAGGCAATACGCTCCCGCGCGAGTCGTCCCTGGTTAGCGGCGTTGTGCCGCTCGTCAAAACGAACCACACGAGATCCGTCATTGGAATCACCGCCCGCGTCAACAGCGCAAGCGGCTTGCTAAAGATCATCTTCGCGACCCACGCTTTCCTCTCAACGCGACATATGAAAGGACCGGCATCGCGCGGATATCCTTCGGGCCTTGCGCTGCGCGCTACTTTGGAGTACAAAGTACGAGATGGAGTTACATCGGGCCCTATCTGACCTGGAGGAAGTTCGCGAGCGATTGGCTCGCGTCCAACGCTTTGAAGGCTATTCGGCGCCTGCGGCGGCCGCCAGCGGACTAGTCGCGATCGTCGCGTCGATCGGTCAGGCGCGATTCGCGCCGTTTCCGCCGATCCATGGGCAGATGCACACGTATCTCTCGATTTGGTTCCTGTGCGCGGGCGTGGCGCTGGCCATCAACTATGGAGCGGCGGCGATTTGGCTCTTCAGCCACCGCAGCCCGCACGAGCGCAGCCAGTTTCGCTCGGCTGCAATCTCGATCGCGCCGAGCGTAATCCTCGGCGCGGCAATCACCGCCGCGTTGTGCCACGCCGGCGCCTACACACTGTTGCCGGGGACATGGTTCGCGCTCTACGCCATCGGCTTGTTTGCATCGCGCACGCAAATTCCGGACGGCGCGATCTACGTCACGCTTGGATTCGCAGCCCTTGCTGTTGCGTTCTTAGCCACACCGCTGGTCGATGTCGCACTATCGTGGTGGGTCGTGCCGCTCGGCTTCGGTTTGGGCCAACTCGCGATCGGCGGATTGCTATGGAAGTCGCGCCGGCATGCCTGACGAACAGGAAGCGCCCTTCTCCTATCCCGGCCTCGAGCGCATCTTTCACGAGCGCGGACGCCTATCGATCTGCACGTGTTTGATCGCGCACTCCGAGGGGCTGACGTTTACCGATTTGCAGAACGCTTGCGATCTCACCGACGGTAATTTGAACCGTCATCTGCACGCCTTGGCCGAGGTCGGCATCTTGCGGGTCGAAAAGAAACGCGGTAACGGTCGCCCGGCCACCGTCTACCACATCGCGCCGCGCGGGCGCAAGCGATTTCTCGCCTACGTCGACGAATTAGAATCGGTGGTGCGCGACGTGCACGATCGGTCGCCGCAGCGAGCTCGCGGACTCTCCCTCGGAACCGCGGGCGACTAGCGAATAACGATCGGTATCGAACGTTCGTCCATAACGCCGGCGGTGTTGCGCGCGATGACGTGCAGCACGTACGGTCGGCGGTACTGCGGCACGATATCGAGCACATCCTGAGCGAACTCGAACACTCCAAATGCCTTACGCTCGGCATTAAAAGAGAACGATTCGGTCCGAATTTCGACGCTACCGACGTTGGTCGACGTAACGATTTTTCCAAACCAGCGATGGCCCGGGCGGAGTTCGGTGTCGTTCATCCAAAGCGCCAAGATGCGTGGCGGTGCTTGCGGCGGTGCAACCTCTGGTGTGGGCCAAGTTGAGGGTGCGACCGTAACCGCGGAAGGCTCCAGCATGTGTTCGGCAGTCGCCGAACACCCGGCTACGAGCAACAGCATCGCCAGCGCAAGTCTACCCGTCACCCCGCGGCGTTCGCTGCCGGCGATGGCCATAACTCTATGAAGCAATCCCGTCCACACGCCGATCGCGCGTACGATTGGGCGATGACGCTGGCCGCGTTATGGCTCTCCGGCGGCATCTTGCTCGACGCATGGTATCACTTCCACTCGACGGTCGAAACGTTCTTCGAGCCGGCGCACGCGCTGCTGTACACGGGATTGTTGGCGGCATACGTCTTCACCGCGTTCGAACTGCGTGCGATGCAGCGCCGCGGCCTGCGTTGGCCGCAGATGGTGCCGCTCGGTTACAGCGGTACGATGCTCGGCCTCGCGCTGACGCTTGCCGGCGGCGTGACCGACATGTTCAAGCACGCGTTCTGGGGATTCGAAGAAGGCTTCAACGCGCTGCTGAGCCCGACGCATTTGCTGATCGGCGTCGGCATGGTGATGATCGTTACCGGTCCGATCCGCTCGGCGTTACGCGCGCAGCCACGGCCATCGACATGGGCCGGGCAAATCGGGCTGATCCTATGCGCCGCCTCGATGATGGAGCTGATCCATTGGGCGACGCAATTTATTTTCTTGAGCGAAGCCGAAGCGCTGAACGCGCCGCTTCCGCCGTATAGCATTCCGCATCAAACGCTGACGTTGCTAACGCTGCAATACGATAAGCAAGGCATCGGGTTGCTCGCCGTCATCGTGCAAAGCATTCTCGTCGCTGGATTCTTTCTATACGTCGCCCGACGAATACGATTGGTGCCGGGCGGATTCACGCTGCTCTTCCTTGTCGGCAATATCTTCATCGCCGCGGCGGATTCGAACTACGCCGGACAGTTCTGGTCCGTGGTAATCGCGTCGCTCATTGCCGGCGGGATCGCCGATGCGTTCAAGCTCGAACCGGGCCGTCACCCGCGCAAATGGGCGACGGCGGCGTTCGCCGTGCCGGCAGGCTATTGGGCCGCGCTGCTCGCCACGCTCGCCTTGACGATGGGCGGCATCTGGTGGTCGCCCGACGTTATCTCGGGCTCGATCGTGTTTGCCGGGCTGATCGGTTTGTTTCTCAACGCCTTCGCAGGTCCCGACTAGCAATATGCGAATCATTCCCATATCATGCCCGCCCGGTTGCGCGCCGCCCTCGCCTATCTGGCCCTTTCCGTCCCGTTCGGGATCGCGGTGCACATTGGCTCGGAGTTCGCGGGCCTAGGGCGCGACGCCGACGAGCTGTCCTTCTCGCCGCTGCACGCCTACTTAGCCGTGCTGGCGATCGTTTCGATCGTCGGATTCTGTCGCTGGTCGGGCGTTCTCACCGGCGGCCCGGGGCCACGCCGGCGCGTCGCACAAATGGCCGACGCCCTCCCGTTCCGCGGACGCGGGCCCAAGTTTTTCGCCTTCTCGGCAGCGTTGCAGTTCGGATTCTTTCTGATCACGCAGCTGGGCGAAGGCTGTCCGCTGTGTCACGGTGACGCGGCGGTCGGCGTAATGGCCGCGCTCGTCGCCAGCCTGGTTGGCGCGCTCGCGCTAATCGCATTACGTAAGGAGATCGTGCGCGCGATCGTCCTGGGCGGTTCGGCTCGCGATCGCCGTCCGCCGGAACTTGCGACACGCCGCGCAACCGCGGTTACCTTTCAACCAGTTTCGACGTACTCGACGTTTGCCGCCGTTTTGGGCAATCGTCCGCCACCCGTCTTCTCCTAGACCACCCGCGCGCCGCACGGCGCGCTCCATTGCACTCGTCTAGGAGGTTCGATGCAGTCGACTACTGTGTCGCTGCGGCGCTTTGCGCGCGCCGCTGCGGTCTTGATTCTCTGCGCCTTCGCGAGCGTTTCGCCATCATATGCGGCCAACGCTAACGCGTATCTTTCCGGAACGGTGACCCGGGATGGCAATCCCGTTTCCAACGTGGCGGTTCGCGCCAACGGAAACAACCTTTCGCTGAAAACTACCAGCGACGCACACGGCAACTTTCGGTTTCCGCCGCTTCCCCTGGGGACGTACGAAGTGACGGCCGAGCAGGGGGTTCTACGCGGACGCGTTCGTGTGGATCTCAACAACGGCGACGCGAACATCGGTCTTGCGTTATCGCCGGCCGAGATCGCGCACGCGGTCGTTAGCCGCGCGAACGTTACGCGCGGCAGCGGTTCGGACGTCGCCCTCAATTCTACCGATCTCACCCAACTGCCCTTCAACAACGATTTCACTGAAATGGAAATGCAAATGCCGGGTGCGGTCCGCGGCGCCAACGGCGTGGTGCACATCAACGGCGACCACGGCGTGATCAACTACACGATCGACGGCGTGCAACTGCCGCAAGAACTGAACCGGGATCTCGGCAGCGAGATCAACATCAACGACTTATCGTTTGTCGACGTGATCGAGGGCGCGTATCCGGCGCAATATGGACTGCGCTTTGGATCGGTCTTCAATATGACCACGCGCGCCGGTATCGGCCCGGCCGGATTCGACGGGGACAGCCAATTCGGTTCGTACGCCGACGGCCAGACTACCATCGGCTACCATCATCCGATCGCCGGCGGGGGTGGAATCGAGGT
>DASXXU010000202.1:0-3737 GCA_036502885.1 Candidatus Tumulicola sp. | reverse complement strand
GAGAACGGCATATGGTACAACAGCTCGCGCGTGTTATCGCGGTCGAACGCCGCCCACGCTCCGTTCTTGGATCGCATCGCAATCGTCCAGATCCGGGCGCGGTCGACCGAATCGGCGATGTCCTGCGGGTTGCCGCCCTCTTTGAGCGCCAGCACGACGATGGTCGTATCGTCGACGTCCGGATACGCATCGTTGTCGAACTCGAACGCCCAGCCGTTGCCCTGCGTTTCGTCACAATGCACGCGCCAATCGCCGGCGGCATCGTTCGGAATTTGCTCCGCTAGCATCCAGTCGACCGCCCGGCGCACCGCCGGGTGGTCGCGGTCGAGCCCAGCCCACACCAAGGCGCGCGCCGCCCAAGCAGTATCCCACACGGGTGACATACACGCTTGAAAGCGCCAGCCTCGCTCGTCGTCGATTACGAAACGGTCGCAGCCGGCTAGACCCCGGCGCATCGATTCGTCTTCGAGCGGATAGCCCATAATTGAGAGCGCGATCAGCGAATATACCCACGGCGGCTGGATGCCGCCCCAGCTTCCATCGGCTTCCTGACGCTCCACGATCCATTTAGCGACGGCCTGCTGCGCTCGTTTGCGAAGCGGTTGCCAGGGCAAACGTTCGTACAGTTTGAGCAGCTTCTCGACGATCATCATCCAACCGGAACCGCGTACTCGGTGCAGCTCGGCTTCCGTTCCCGGAAGCACGATCTCCGAGATGTCTACGCCGAGCTCGCGCACCGGACGCATGGAAACGACGATCGTTAACGGCGCGACCGTTCCGCGCGCCCAGCAAGCGAAATCGTACAAATTGAACGGCATCCAAAGCGGAAAGTACACCAGCTCCGGCGGTAGCGACGGAACGCCGTCCCACGGATACTTTCCAAATAACGCCAGCCAGATTTTGGTGAAGACTCGCGCGTTCGTAACGCCGCCCAGCCGCATGATGGTGGACAGCGCGCGGGTCATTTCCGGGCGCTTCGGATCGACGCCCATCACCTTTAGCGCGACGTAGGCTTCGATCGTCGTACTGAGGTCGGCCGGACCGTCGTAGTATAACGCCCACGAACCGTCGCTTCGCTGGTGATCGAGCAGATGAACGACCGCGCGGCCGGCGATCTTATCGAACGAGATCCCGAGAAATCGATACAGCAGTATCTGCTCGGCCGTCATCGTGATGTTGGTCTCGAGTTCACCAGACCACCAACCTTCGGGCGATTGCCGGTCCAACAGCCACTCGACGGCTTTGCCGAGCGCGATGCGCGTTTGCATCATCGCGATCCCACGGCGACTGGCGGTTGCGCCGACGCCAGGCCCGCGACGATCTCACGGGCTGCCGAACGTCCACTGCGAACGGCCGATTCCATCGTGTCCGGCCAGCCCTCGTGCGTCCACGCGCCGGCGATCGCCAATCGCGCGTTCGACGTGCGTTGCCCGGGACGCGGCGAACCCGGTACCGGCAGGTACGTCGCCTCGGGATTGCGCGTTACGGCGGCATCCAACAATCGCACCTCTTTGGGAAATCGAAGGTAGGTGCGCACTTCGTCCCAGGCCAGGGCTTCGAGCTGCTGCGACGGCAATCGAAGATATTCTTCGGCGGCGCTGCAACTGCAAGCCAGATAGCCGGGCGCTTTCTCGAAAATCCACTGGATTGGAGAATCGAGCGCGGCGGCGAACTCGTAGCCCATGCTCGGCCCGTCGTGCCACAGGTGCACGTCGACGATTGGGAATGGCACGAACGCATCGAGCCCCCTAATGCCGTAACGCGCAGCGTCATCGAGCACATTCGAAAGCGTGCGCGGCGGCACGGCTACGATCGCCGCGTCGAACGAACGGACCTCGCCGTCGAGCAACTGCACCTCGACGTTCGCGTCGTGCGCGCGCACTTTGCTAATCGCCGTAGACGTGTGTACGGCCGTCGCGCGCTGCGCTGCAGCAGCGGCAATGTGCGCCAACGGCACGGTCGAAAAACCAAACCGCGCCGCCGAAGCGTCGCGCAGAAAGGCCGTCGTTAACACGAACATCGCATCCGCGTTTGCAACGCGGTCGAACGGCGCGTTTAACGCTGGAATAAAGAATGGGTCCCAGAAGCCGCGCCGCGCGCCCGCGCCTTGACCGGTCGCTTGCAGCCACGCTTCGAACGTTTTTGCATCGCCGTCGCGGCGCAACATCGCTTGCAACAAGGCGGATGCGATCTGCACTTTGGCGCCCGCGCTCAAATGCGGAAAACGAAGAAACGACGCGACGACGTGCAGCGGCGCCGGCAAGTTCGCAGCGCGCAAGATACCGGCCGTGCCGTCGCGAGACAAAACGACGGCCTCGAATCGATCTTGCAAGTGCAATACGTCGTACATTCCGGCACGCCGCACGAAGTCGATGAACTCATCGCAGCACGCAAGGAAAACGTGTTGACCGTTGTCGACCTCACGGCCGCCAACCTCAAACGATGTTGCGCGCCCGCCCAGCAGCCGCGACCGTTCGAAGACCTCGATCTCGTAGCCGGCGTCGGCAAGTTCCATCGCGGCGGCGAGGCCGGCCAGCCCCGCGCCCACGACCGCTACCCGCTGCTGAGCCACGAACGCACCACGACGCGCAATTTTTCGGTTTTCGACAACGCGGCGCGTGCGCGTAACGGAAGTGCGGGCTCTCGCTCGATCTTTTTAAGCAGTTCCTCGTAAATACCGGCCATCGTTTGCACGCATGCCGCCGGCCGCCGCGGGATATAGTCGAGCACCTGTTTTCCGGTTACGAAATACTCGCGAGCGCGGCGCCCGAACTCCGCGACGAATTCGTTCCAGCGCGGCGACGGGGCGCCGTCGCGTAGCGTTTCTTCGGCTATGCCGTAGCTCGCCAATTCGTCCTGCGGAAGATACACGCGCCCCATATCGACGATGTCTTCGCGAACGTCGCGCAAGATGTTGGTCAACTGCAAGGCCAAACCGAGATCGTCGGCACGCTCGAGCGCCACGGGATCGGTATATCCAAAGATGCGAACGCACATGCGCCCGACCACCGAGGCGACGAGGTTGCAATATTCGCGCAGCTCGGCGAACGATGCATACCGCGAGTGGCTGAAATCCATCTCGCATCCGTCGATCAGCATTTGCAGCTCGTTCGCGGGAATCGAATACCGCTCCATAGCTTCGGCGAGCACGCGCAAGATCGGATCCTCGCCGGCATCGCCGCGCGCGGCGCGCACGATGCGATCGCGATGAACCAGCAACCGTTGCGGTAGATTTTCGACCCCGCCGGCATCGGCTTCGTCGTCGACCTGGCGCGCGAAGTTATAGAGGGCGTAAATCGCCATGCGCTCGTGATAACCCAGCGAGATGAAGCCCCAGTAGAAATTTCCGGCCTCGCGCTTGGCCATATCGCGGTTGAAGCGCTCGGCGCTTTGGAGTCCGGCCATGCTATCCCGCCGCCAACGCGCGCACCGCCAGCGCCAGCTTCACCCGGGTCGAAACGCTCGGGCGTACGTCATCGGTTCGATAACCGATGCGTTCGATGGCGTCGCAGATCGCCCGGCCGCCCAGCCGGTATAGCGCCAGCTGCAAGCGTAACGCCATCGGGGCCCGACGCTCCAGTTCGCGACCCGAGTCGAGCAAGGTTCGCGCGCGACGTACTAGGGCTTCAACCGCGAACGCCGTGCCGCCGCTGCGGACGTCGTCTTGCAACAAATACGAACGTCCGATGTTACGATCCCGACTTACATCTTGTGCGTGATTGGCCAGCTGTAAACCG
>DASXXU010000201.1:0-16210 GCA_036502885.1 Candidatus Tumulicola sp. | reverse complement strand
GCGTTTAACGCAGCGCTTCAATCGCACCTTGATTCAGGCGGACTAAGAATCGAGGTGTGTGAGCTGACGCGTCTGCTTCAGCCCGGTGCCGAGGCGGCGCTTCGCGGCGCCGCGCTAACCCATGAGTGAGCTCGCTCTCGTGATGGCAGGGGGTCGCTCGACGCGTATGCGCGCGACTGCGGGTCCTGCGCACAAAGCCATGATCGAGATCCTAGGGATCTCGTTGATCGAGCGTAACGTTCGCCAACTGCTGGGCTTCGGGTTTCGAAACTTAGGCGTCGTGGTTTCGAGCGAGGAAGAGGCACTTCAGGAGTTCGTCGTCGAGCGCATTGCGCCGATCGCCGCGGAATCGTTGGCGAAGTTGTCGTTGTTCGTTGAAGCTGCGCCTCTTGGTAATATCGGGTTTGTCGGAACGATCGAAAACGTCGACGACGTTCTGGTAACCTACGTAGACAACCTTACTGGGATCGATACTACAGCGCTCCTCGCGCACCACCGTCAGATGGCCTACGACCTAACCATTGCGACGCACGTCGAATCCGTACAGTTACCCTACGGGGTGCTCCAAATTCGCGACGGTTTGGTCGTCGGATACGACGAGAAGCCGGTGATGAGCCACGTTATATCTAGCGGCACATGTGTTGTCGGTCGGCGTGCGCGCGATCTGATGCCTCAAGGAGCGCGCGTTGATGCGCGCGAGCTCTTTCGCTTGTGCTCGAACGCCGGGGCTCGCATCGGCTCGTATATGCATACCGCATTGTGGGTCGACGTGAACGACGCCGGCGCTACACAGCGTGCATGCGAACTGATGAAGATGCATCCAGAGTTCATGCGACCACAGGTCGCATCTTGAAGCGGCGCATCGGCATTCTCTCAGTTGTTAACAGTTTCGCGTACGGTGGCGACGAACACCGGATGCTATCGTTTGCCAGGCACATCGACCGACGGCGTTTCGACCATCGTATCGCGGTAATTAAGTCGCCCGACGCCGGCATCGATTCGTTGTATGGGTCACTTCGTCAAGAATATGAATCGGCTCGAATTCCGCTCATCGATCTAGGCGTTAAGCGCCCCGGAAACGGATTGGGTCGCAACGTTCTCCATCGCTTTCCGCGCAGCGCAATCGGATTTGCGACGGCCATTAACCGGCTTGCTCGACTCGTCCGCGAGCACGATATCGACATCGTAGACGGTCATATAGGGACAGGAAATCAGGCTGCGGTGGCCGTTGGGAGATTGACCGGACGACCTGCATCGATAACCACGTATCATGGTGAGTTTTTTGAGCCGCGGCCGTTATGGCACATCGTGCAACAAATCACCCTCCGAGGCGCCAACGTTATCATCACCGACTCCGAACAGCGCGCCGAGGCGATGCGAACGTTTCTTCGCCGTCGTCGCCAGCTTATAACGATTATTCCGAACGGTGTCGCAGCCGAGCCGCCTCGGCGACCCGCGCATGAAGTTTCGGCAGAGCTCGGGATACCCAACGAACCCGGTCGCGTGGTCATAGGTCAAATAGCCGGGATGATTCCAATAAAGGGGTGGACTACGCTGCTCGAGGCTGCGACGCTCGTGCTCGCCCGCGATCCGAAGGCTTTCTTCGTGTGCGTTGGTCAGAGTCGCTCAGATCCGGCGTTCGGCACGGCTCTGCGCGAGAGCGCCGAACGCCAAGGCGTCGCGAACCGGGTGCGAATTCTGTCGTACCCCGGGCACAACGCGGATGTTTGGCAGTTGTTCGATATCCACGTCCACGCCTCACATTTCGATTCGCTTCCCAATGCGATAATCGAAGGAATGGCGTACGGAAAGCCGGCGGTCGTCACCGATGTGGGTGACTGTGCCCGAACGGTCATCGACGGCGTTTCCGGTTTTGTCGTTCCACCGCGCGATGCTCGTGCACTGACGGACGCACTGCTGCGCTTGCTGTCGGATCCGGGTCTTCGCGAACGCTTCGGTCGTGAAGCCCGAAACCGGTACCTCGCACGCCATCGACCCGAGCGTATGACGGCGGCGCTCGAAGCGCTATTCGAGCGAATGGCGCATAAGCCCATGGCACGTGTTTGAAAATTTTTTTGACGGGGGCCGGTGGCTTCATCGGGCGCGCGGCCGTACGCGTTCTAGCGCGAAGCGGTTACGAAGTAATCGCGCACGTAGCCCCAACGGAAGCCGAGATGCCGGCGCCCACCGAAGCCACGGCGTGCGTTTATTTCGAAATCGAGAACGCCGCTGAATTCGCAAATCGAATGGCAGGGTGCGAGGTCGTCGTTCACCTCGCTGGACCGGCAGCCGTAGCCCCGTCATTCGACGCTCCCGGGATGTATATACGATCGCACGCCCTTGGCACGTGTGCGGTGATCTCGGCGATGCGCGTAGCCGAAGTACCACGGCTCGTGTATATTTCTTCGGCGGAAGTATACGGCCGTTGCGACGAAGCTCGGGTTCGGGAGGACATGTTGCCGAGTCCTCGGTCGCCGTACGCCGCAGCGAAGGTGGGCGCCGAAGCGATCGTCGCTGCGGCCGCACGCGGCGGACTGTTGCGTGCGGTCGTGCTCCGGCCATTTTCGGTCTACGGTCCGGGACAGCGGCACGTATCGCTTCTCGCGCGAATTATCGATCAGGCGCGGTCAGGCGCCGATATCCGAGTCCGTGATCTCGCTCCCACCCGAGATTATTGCTTCGTCGACGATGTTGCGAATGCGATACAATGTGCTTGTGATTACGCGGCAGGCGAAATCGCGATTTTTAACGTCGGCACCGGAACTGGGACGAGCGTCGGACAACTGGCGGCGATAACCGCAGAAGCTATGGGTAGTTCGGCTTCGATTATCGAGCTTGGCGGCAATCGAGGGTCGAGCGAAATCCTCCGCCTCATCGCGGATCCATCGCACGCGCGTCTCGACCTTGGATGGCAGGCGAGTGTCGATGTACGTACGGGCATCGCGAGAACGCTCGAGGCCGGCGTATCGACATGACACACACCCTGCTCGTCACCGGTGCGCAAGGATTTGTAGGGCGATGGTTCGTCGCCGAAGCGTTGCGCCGATGGCCGACATATCGAATCGTCGGCATCGGGCGCTCGGCGCGTCGTCCAGCGGCCTTTACGCATGAGATTACGCTTGGGACGCAACGCGTCCCAGCGCCTCTTCCATCGGCGCTGCGTGGCGATTTCGATCGCTTCACCTATTGCGTCGCCGATATTCGGGACACTCAAACGTTAGTACGTATCCTGCGAGAAAGTCGCCCCACGTACGTCGTTCACCTCGCGTCCGCGCTCCGAGACGATCCGCCGCATATGCTGTTCCCCATCAACGTCGAGGGTACGATCTCGCTCCTGACGGCGATTACGCAAGCGGATGTCGGACCGGAGGCGATCGTCATCGGATCGAGTGGTTCGGTTTACGGCGCCCCGGAATCGTTGCCCATCGGCGAAACCGATTGCTGCGTCCCGAACGACCTGTACGCAATCAGCAAGTATTGTGCTGAAATGGCCGCGACGTTGTTGGCTAGAGAGGCCGGACTGCCTATCGTCCTAGCCCGTATTTTTAACATCGTGGGTCCCGGTCTGGACGAACGGCACGCCTGCGCGCGCTTCGCATCGCAGTTCTCAGCGATCTGTGCGGGATTATCCGAGCGATGTATTTCGGTCGGTGATCTTTCAAACACGCGCGATTTTATCGACGTTCGCGATGTCGCTACAGCAATTGTGATCCTCTTGGAACGCGGCGTATCCGGCACGACGTACAACGTCGCGAGCGGACGGGAAACTGCGATGCATAGTATCTTTAGGACGCTTGCGAAACGAGCAAACCTCGACGGTCAAGTTCGTATCGAACAAAGTTATAGACGCGCGAGCGATTGTCCGCGCGCGTATGCCGACATTAGCCGGCTGCGCTCCTTGGATTTTTACCCGCGATGGACGATCTCGGAATCCTTGCGTTCGCTCTATTCCTATTACGTCGATTCGATTGCCGACGTCGCCGGTCAAACGCTAGCTGTAACCCCGTCGACAAGCGCCGCCGCCGTCGACTGGTGCCGCACCCATGGGTGAGCCGAGAGGACGTTGACGAGTCGACGCACGTCTCGAGTTCCGACGACCCTTGCTGCGAAGGTCTCATATGTTGAGAGCGCTTCGAGCGTTTGTGCGATCGCTCTAGGAACCCGAGTGGGCGACGGTACCGCGTAAAAATACCCATCGCGCATGCGACAGGGGATTTCCAGGGCGGCGTTCGCATCGATCTTTGGTAAGTATCCAACGTTGCGGCGTGTGAGAAAGAACGTCGCGTCGGAAACGCCCGAACGGTTGGCGTCGATCCACGGTGCGACAGCGTGTTGATACCACGGCGCATGCCGTAAAGCGAGCGCGCGACGCACCGCCTCACGATTCCCGGTGGCATACGCATGCAAGGCAGCCACAGCCATCGCGGCGACGGTGCGCCCACGGGGAGCCGAAACTCGCTGCGCTTCGACAACGGCGTCGCTCGTTTCGTGTAAACGTACGTAGGGTAATGGCACCGCCGACGAGCGGCGAACGAGCGCAGCGGTCGGAAAATCGGTTTCGGTGCGCGTCGTCGCATACACATCCAACATGTCGCTGCCGTCCGGTGCCTGCAGGCGCGTGAACCAACCGAGGTGGTTTACGCCGACGTAATCATACTGAAGGTGCGGTTCGTTTACGGCTTCGGAGATTTGTTGCAGCACGACGCCCGGCAATTCGCAGAGCCCGGCGACGTGCAGGTTGGGGTACGCGTCCTGGGCGCAGCGCGCAAGTATTCCCAAAGGCGCCGTAAGTAGCGCGATCTTCGAAAACGGACACCGTACTGCGACTTTTGCGAAAATCTCGCGCAATATTGGCCACGTGCGCCAAGCGGCGGCAAGTCCCCCAGGGCCAAGCCCTTCATCGCCCGGCACTCCAGCGGTGAGCGGGAACGACTCATCATGAATCCGCGCCGCGAATCCGCCAACGCGAATCTGGATGATTGAGAGGGCAGCGCCCTCCAACGCTTCATCGAGGTCCGTCGTCGTCTCGACTCCGCCGCCAAGAGACGGCGCGAGAAGTACGGCGGCTCGCCGAACCGCTTGGAGACGATCGGCATTTCGCCCGAACAAAACGAATCGCACGCCGGAATCAGCACCGAATCGCGAGTCGATGAGCAAATTGGCAGTACTCGGCGCACTGCCGCCAATGATGACTACTTTCATCCGATCTTACGAGTCAGGCGCGGCGAGGCAGAGCACCGAGAGCACGGCGGTAAAGACGGAGCTCACCGCAAGCGTAAGGAGAGTCCAGGTGAAAAAGAATGCTCCACTAGACGCAGCTAGCGGGCCCGCTGAGAGTCCTCCGGTTCTGCCCTCGTGAACGGCGAAAACTACCAAGCCGGCCACGGACCCGAGCAACATGATCACGTACCCCGATCGCCGGTCTGCGAGCACCAGCGTCCCGTATAGCCATATGACCAGCACGGCAACCGAAATGACGTTTGCGATTGCCGATTTATCGGAGCCGTAGACGATGTCATCCGTGAAGTGGAGCAACAGCAGGACAATCGAGAGCAAAGACGCGGCGGTTAAGATGGTACTGCGCCTCATAGAACCTCTCCGAAGTGAACGAATTTCATCGAGTAAACATTGAATCTGGTATGGACGCGTTTATCCGGTACGTGCCGTAGATAAGCTCCGCGTTACCGGAATAGGATGTGAACTTGGCGGTAACGGTAACGTGCGTAGGAAGGTGATACGGCGAAAGGCCGTGGTGGCCGAAGTTGAGCGAGAGCGACGATCCGTTTTGATACGAAAACGAAACGGTTTGTAAGGCGAAGGTTTTTGCCGCGACCCACATCGACACGTTCTTAACCGTGCTCCCGGTCTTCTTGGGCGGTCCCACCAAATGGTATGCGAGATGCCCGTTGTTTTGCTGCGTTACCACCAGCGACATCGAATAATCCAACGGCCACGTTTGCGGAGATCCCATGGTTGCAACCGTGTTTTGGAAACGCTGCGCCAACGCCGGCGCGCCTTCGAGATGGACCGCTTGTTTATTTGGAGCTCGATAATATTCCATGCCCTGGGCTTCGAACGGCACGGTAACAAAGCTGACCTTGACGCCGCCGCGCAGGGTTACGGGCACGGCATAGCTTTTGAGATCTTTCGAAAAGCTTTGCATACCAGCGATTACCTGGGCAGCGGTGCGCGCGGTTGGCACCGGAGGACTGGTCGACGTCGGCGCCGCGGTTTGTCCCGAAGCGGCGGCGGTCAAGGCGATGGCGATCACGATTGAGGCCGGCGCTGCCCGGCGGTGCCCATTGCGCATATCCATCCTTCTACTCCGGGCGCACCCCGCTTCATTAAAAGCCCACGCCATATTCGCGGCTAGGACCGTGTTGAACGGCCACGAATGCGCAAGCCACGGAGGGGTCGATTGCTATGAAAGTTCGCCCGAAGTTTCATTTTCGCCCGTTGGCTGTTTGCGCAACCCTGGCGATCCTCGCTGGATGCGGAGGGTCGCAAACGAATTCCATCGTCCCGAGTACGGGGCTTCAGCGTCCTGGCGCCGAGTCATCACCCAACGCGGCGGCGGCTAGAACCCAAGACCTGCTGTACGTGTCCCACAGCGACGACGGCAGCGTAGACATCTACTCGTATCCCGACGGCATATATCGGGGCGAGCTCAAAGATGTACGAGCCTCCGGCTTATGCTCGGATAACAGCGGCGACGTCTTTATACCCGCTCGAAATTCGGTACTCGAATACCCGCATGGCGAATCGCGGCCAAGCACGATATTGCGTGGCTCGCTGGGCGGCTCCGTCCAATCCTGCGCGGTGGACCCAATCACCGGAAACCTTGCCGTTTCCGGCGGCACCTATCCCAGGACCGGCGTTGCCGTGTACTCCCACGCCCAGGGCAGCCCGAAAGTCTACAGTCTTCGCAGTTCCAACGGCGCCTATCTCTCCTCCGCCTACGATGACCAGGGCGATCTCTTCGTCGGCGACGCCGGACACGATGCCGTGAACGTCGTCGCCCTCCCTAAAGACGCCGGGCAGTTCGCCAGCGTTGTGTGGGTCGGAACGAGACCGGCCGGCCTTGGCTCGCTTCAATGGGACGGAAAATATCTCGCGTTCGTAAGCTCCATCTTGGGTTCGGCGACGGTCTCCCGTTACAGCGTTCAGGGCATTCGAGCTACGTTCGCCGACAAAGCCACGTTCCAAGGTGCGGGCAGCGCGGTCCAATCTTGGATTCAGGGCGGAAGTATAATCTTGCCGGGTTCGGCCGGAATAAAAATATATGGCTACCCGGGCGGCGCCGGTCCGTCGGCGGTCATCAAAGATCAACGTGGGCTGGAAGCTGCGACGGTCAGCGTCGCTTTGAAAGCCGGCATCGACGTAACCACCTATCACTACGATAATCTGCGCACTGGTTGGGACAACGCCGAAACTTCTTTAAAATATAAAAACGTTAGCGGCGGGAAGTTCGGCCTTCTCCAAAGCGTAGCGCTCGACGATCAAGTCGATGCGCAACCCCTCGTTGTCCGCAACCAAAAGGCGAACGGCGGCAAATCTCGCGGTAAGCACGACGTCGTATACGTAGCAACCGAAAGCAATACGGTGTACGCGATCGACGCGTCGACCGGAGCGGTCCTGTTTTCCACCAATTTGGGAACTCCGGTTCAAACGCCGTTGGGCTGTAACAATAACGGGCCCAATGTCGGCATCGACTCAACGCCGGTCATCGACCTCGCCGCGAACGCCATGTACGTCATCGCGTATACGCTGGTGGGATCCGTACCGACCTATAAGATTCACGAGCTCGACTTATCGAACCTCACCGACATCGTACCCCCCGTCGTCATTGCCGCCACGCACAAACTAACTGACGGCAGCACCTACTCTTTCAACGCGACGTACGAACGTCAGCGGCCCGCCCTGCTCGAGTCCAACGGCAACATCTACGCCGGTTTCGGCAGTTTTTGTGACTTTGGCTCGAGCATTTCGCGCGGCTGGCTCCTGGGTTGGCAGGCCGGATCGCTCACGCCCCTTGCGGCGAACCGCTTGAACGACTCGCTCGCAGGACCTAACTTTTTTCTGTCGGCGATTTGGATGTCGGGATACGGCGTGTCCGCGGACCCGACAGGCAACATCTATTTCGTAACGGGCAATTCGCAATCCGGAACGTACAACGGCAACACCGACGTTCAGGAAAGCGTCGTCAAGGTTAGTAACGATCTCACGCAACTGTTGAGCATTTTTACGCCGTCAGACGTCAATCAGCTCGACAATGACGATACCGACTTCGGATCCGGCGGCGTGCTCTTGCTGCCCACGCTAACCACAACGGCAACGCCGCTAGCCGCCGCCGCCGGTAAAGAAGGAACGATGTTCCTGATGAACCGGAACAGTTTGGGTGGATTCAGCAAGACGTACAACGACGTTCTGGCGCAGCAATCGGTTGGCGGATGCTGGTGTGGCTTTTCGTACTTCGCTGCCAGCAACGACGCGCTGCCCCGCATCGTCGCCAGCGGCGGCAACGCCGTGACGCTTTGGAAAGTTAAAGACTCTCAAAACGTAAAATTGACTGCTGCGGGGCGTTCGACCGGTCTGCCCAACGGGCAGGATCCCGGTTTCTTCACGGCCGTTTCATCGAACGGAAATCACCCGGGTGCGATCATCTGGGCGGTGGCAAGGCCGAGCTCGGTTCCCGGTTCCCTCGACCTGTTCGCGTTCAAGTCGGAGTCGCAAAGCGGTACGCTGCAAACACTCTACCAAGGAACTGCCGGATATTGGGACTCCACCGGCGGTAACGCAAACATCGCGCCCGTCGTGGCCAACGGCAAAGTCTACGTCGCCAGCTACGAACAGCTCGACATATTCGGAATCGGCGGTACTAAGCGGACGCCGCAACGGCCCGCCGGCCTCGGATCTCATCGCGCTGTAAAAGTACCGAACCAAATCTCCGGAATGTTGCTTGAAGTTGGGGCTTCGTTCCTGACGCTGCAGTCGCGTACCGGTTCGTTCGTCCGGGTCGACTACACGCCGGCGGTTCGACACGAGCGAAGTGTCGATTTGGTTGCGGGACATCCGTTCACCGCGAGGGGAAAATACGACAGCAAAGGCGTTCTGCACGCATTCGCAATACTGCGCGCAAAGCCGTCGGAGGCTACGTGGCCTGCGGATAAGCTGTAGTCAGACTACCACCTCAAGGCCATCGTAAGCGATCTCGAAGCCGCGCTCGCCAACGCGTTGCGCGGCTTCCGACGCTGGATCGAGCATCGGATTCGAGTTGTTGAGATGCGTGAATATGACGCGGGTACGAATCCCCTCGAGTCGATCCAACGTACCGCCAGAATCTCCGACCGGTAGATGGCCGAGATCTCGCGCGTTCTTGTTCATGAGGCCGGCCGAGCGCATCTCGTCGTCCGTATAAAAAGAACCGTCGAGAAGGGCCACGTCGGCTCGAGAGATGGCCGCGAAAAGTTCGTCGTCGATGCCTTCGTAGACCGGAGCGAAGAGCAGCCGCCCGCCACTGCGCCGGTCACGAATGTCATAAGCGAAGACCGCGTCCTCGATCCGGGCGCGACCCGCGTAACCAGGCGTTAGACCGGGTACGGAAAACGCACGAACGTCGAAGAGGTTCCCTATCGGGTCTTCCTCATTCACCGGCGCGCAACGCCGGTCACACAACCACCGATGCGGTGGTAACGCAAACGGTGCGAACGCCGGCTGAACGGTTGCGATGGCGCGCACGCTTTCGCTGGAGCGTACGGTAAAACGATGCGAACCGTCTTGCCGCATCACGGCTAAGCCGCCGACGTGATCGACGTTTGCGTCGGTGAGAAGTATGCCCGAGATCGGCGTATCGTGCTGTCCGTCGCTGCGGCGCCGCGCTTGCAACGGGGGAAACTCCTCAATCTGAAGCGCAATGTCCGGCGAACAATTGAGTAACGTCCATGCGCTACTGCCTTCGGAACCGAGCGCGGCGCATGACTGCGTACGACGCGGAGCGCGCCCCTCTCGTACCGCGCTGCAATTGGGACACGCACAATTCCATTGCGGAACGCCGCCACCGGCTGCCGATCCGAGGACGCGCAAGATCATCGGCGCGCTACGAGTGGTTCGTCTTTTGGTTCGCGGGCTTCGACTATGAGCGCGTGATCGGGGCTTAACCGGCACGCCGGATCCGTTGCCGCGGCGTCCCCGGTTAGTAAGAATGCTTGGCAACGGCATCCGCCCCAATCGCGTTCGCGCCGTTCGCACGAGCGACACGGTTCGGCCATCCACGCGGTGCCGCGGTACGCATTAAACGCTGCAGAGTCCGTCCAGATTTCGGATAACGAGCGTTCGCGTACGTTTTCAAATGAGAGCGTGCGAATGGCGGTCGCCGCCGGGCAAGGAAGCACGGTTCCATTCGGGGTGACCGTGAGAAATTCGCGCCCCCAGCCATTCATGCACGGTTTGGGAAATTCGCCGAAGTGATCTGCGGCAACGTAAACGATCTCCATCCGCCCGCGCAACCGTTCTCTGGCAGCGGAAACGATCGCGCTCCCGGTCAGCACCTGTTCGCGCGTCGGCATGAGCGCGGCGCGGTTTCGAAACGCCCAACCATAAAACTGCACGTTGGCAAGCTCTACACGCGCGATTCCCAGCCGCTCGGCAAGCGCAATCGTTTCCGCTAACTGGTCGTGGTTGCGACGATGCAGCACGCAGTTCAGCGTAAGCGCAACGTCGCGGGCGGCTATTCGCTCCAACGCTTCGATCTTGCGCGCGTGGACGTTCGTGCCGGCTATCTCATCGGCCAGTTCTTCAGTGGGTGCCTGCACGCTGATTTGGATGTGGTCCAAGCCGGCGGCGAGCAAATGGTCGAGCCGCTTATCGTCGAGGAATGTGCCTTGCGTTATGAGATTGCTGTACAACCCGGCCCGCCGCGCGTGCGCCACGATCTCGGCTAGGTCGCGCCGCAACGTCGGCTCCCCACCCGAGAAATGCGCCTGCACGACCCCAAGCGCGGCAGCTTCATCGAGCACGCGCTTCCATTCGGTCGTGGTGAGCTCGTCGCGGTAGCGGGCCAGCTCTACTGGATTCGAACAATACGGGCACGCGAGATTGCAGCGATAGGTCAGTTCACAAAGGAGCGAAAGCGGGCGATGCGATTCGAGCATTAGAGAAACCGTAATGTTTGGCGCTCGACGAGACGGTCGAACAACGATCCAACATCGGAGCGTGCGTCTTCTTCTCCAATTTCAAACGCTCGAACCAAACACGTGACGATGTCCGCGACGGTACGATGGCCATCGACGAGCTCGAGCGCCGCCGCGGCGGAGGGATTCAAGACCAGAGCACCTTCCGGAACCAGAAGCATTGCCGTCCCGTCGGGCTCCCGGCGGAGCCGTACGCCCTTGCCGAATGTGGGGCGCGCTTCAGGCTTCACGAAAGACTCCGCTCGCAAGCGCCGTCGCATCGAGGATGCTCCACAACACGTCGCATTTAAAGCGCAGCGCATCCACGCAGGCGTCCTGAAGCTGCGGCGTCGTCGCCTCGGTCATCACCCAGGCGAGTGCCGTTTCCGAGTCGCGTTTAGCAAGTGGGATTCTCTGCTCGAAATACGTCAAGCCGGAACGATCGATCCACGGATAATTTGCCACGATGGCATCGATGCGGTGCCGCATCGCCGACGGCGCGAACATCTCGGTCAGCGAAGACGCAACGCCTTCCACCCAAGGACGCGACCGCGCGAAGTGTACGTACGCATCGACCGCGAACCGCGTTCCGGGCGCTATCATGCGTTCGGATCTAACGTCTTCTTCGTCGAGTCCGACGGCTCGAGCCAGCGCCAGCCAGAGTCGCGTGCCACCCTCTTCCCCTTCGCGCCCATCGTGATCCGTGATGCGAGAAATCCAAGAGCGCCGGTGTTGTGCGCTCGGCAGATTTGCAAGCAATAAGGCGTCCTTAATTGGGATGGCCTTTTGGTACGCGTAGCGGTTGGCGACCCACGACCGCACCTGGTCGCGAGTCAACTTGCCTGCAACCAGACGCTTATGAAAGGGATGTTTGTCGTGATAGCGATCCTCGCCAACGGCCTTGAAGCGCGCGGCGAGATCGCTGGTCGCTACTGAATCGGCGGCCGTTCTAAATTTCCGGGCCGGGGGCAGTTACGTAGGCCGTTACCTCGGCCCCGAGAGGGCGCTCTTCGAAGTCCGGGCGTTCCCAACGTTGACGCGGCTGTTTCATGCTCTCTCCTGTCTAGGCGGTGTTTCTTTTGGACGCATAGGCGATCGATCCCCCGTCTGTTTTAGGTCGAGCAGGGATAGCGTCCGAAGGCGCGGGATTCTGTGAGTACCCAAGCGAGCATCTATTCTGGATGTCCCTACCGGTGGGGCACCGGCGGTTCACTACGGAGAAATTATTCGTGAAAACCCTGTTCCTGAGTCCTCCCTCTTTCGACGGCTTCGATGGCGGTGCCGGCGCGAGATATCAAGCAAAACGAGAAGTGACCTCGTACTGGTATCCCACGTGGCTGGCTCAACCGGCTGCCCTGGTACCGGGAAGCATTCTGGTCGACGCGGCCCCGCACGAGCAAACCATCGAAGACGTCCTGGTGATCGCCAAGGACCGCGATCTGGTTATCATGCACACCAGCACGCCGTCGCTTCCGAACGATGTCGAGTGCGCTCGCCGGCTCAAGGAACAGAATCCCAACGTTAAGGTTGGCTTCATCGGTGCCCACGTCGCCGTGCTTCCAGAACAAACCCTGCGCGATCACGAGATCATCGATTTCGTCTGCCGCAACGAGTTCGACTACACGTGCAAGGAACTCGCCGAAGGCCGTCCGTGGAATGAGATCCTCGGACTTTCGTATCGCGATGCAAACGGCGATCTTCAGCGTAACGAGGAGCGTCCGCAAATCCACGATTGGGATGCGATGCCGAGCGTCCTTCCGATCTACGCGAAGTTTCTCGACGTTAACAAATACTACAACGGATATCTTCTCCACCCGTACGTCTCGTGGTACACCGGCCGGGGCTGCACGGCGAAGTGCACGTTCTGTCTTTGGCCGCAAACCATCGGGGGTCACATCTTCCGCCACAAGAGTTCCGAGGCGGTCGGTCGCGACCTCGACGAAGCCAAATCGATCTTCGGCTCGACGGTCAAAGAGTACATGTTCGACGACGACACGCTGACCAACGAAAAAGCGTATGCGATCGAGCTCAGCAAGCACATGAAGCGGCTAAAGCTGAGCTGGGCTTGCAATGCCCGCGCGCACGTTGACTACGATACGCTAAAGACGCTGCGCGATAACGGGCTTCGCGTACTGCTCGTCGGCTTCGAATCCGGCAATCAAGAGATTCTCTACCGGATTAAAAAAGGTCTCAAGCTCGAGATGGCGCGTGAGTTCATGAAGAACTGCCACAAGCTCGGCATCAAAGTGCACGGCACGTTTATCATCGGCTTGCCGGTCGACACGCCGGAAACGGTTCGCGAAACGATCGAGTTTGCCAAAGAACTCGACCCGCACACGATTCAGGTCTCGATCGCGTCGCCGTACCCGGGAACCGAACTCTACAATCAAGCGCTCGCAAACGGTTGGTTTGCGCGCGACGATTTAGTTTCCGGAAAAGGAATCCAGACGTCGACGCTGCGCTACGACACGCTGTCGACCGCTGAAATTGAGGACTCCGTGGAACGCATGTACCGCGAGTTCTATTTCCGCCCGAAGAAAATTGCCAAGATCGTTGCGGAGATGGTCACCAGCCGCCATATGATGGTTCGGCGACTACGCGAAGGCGGCGAGTTTTTCGGCTACTTGCGTGCCAGGCACGCACAAGTCGGGCAGCGCCGGTTAGAGACCGCGGCAGCGCAAGCGCACTAGCCTAAGGCCGTTCGCTGGAACTGCCGAGCCGAAGCTATCGTTTCCTCGAGCATGTTGCGCTGAAAAGCGATCATATCCGGCACGTGCGGGAACTTCGCGTCGCCCCGATGCGCGGTAAGGCGGTAACGCCTGCCTTCCAGGATCAGCGTGCCGCGTCGTACCAATGCGACGAGCGCGTCGGCGACGATTTTTTCCGGGCCGGCTAGCACTTCAGGATCCACGAAGACGTTGCCAGGAAGCGTAGTGAGTTGCGCGCGCACCGACCGGACGGCGTCCTCCGCCTCGAACGTGTCTGGCGTTTCATGTAAAAACGTTGCGAGCAATGCCGAGTTGGTAACCGGCCGCGCTGCGGCCAGCGACGCGCCGAGATCGTCGACATCGTCGGGTCGAACCACCCGGTACAGCATCGAAAGCCGCCCGGTTCGAAACGGGTCGTACGCGATCGCGCATAGCCAGAGATCCGCAAACGGCGCGAGCGCGCTCACTATACCGTTGCGCACGGGATGCAGACGGCCGTCGCGGCTAAAGTCGCCTTCCGGGGTGATGTAAAACGTCGCGCCGCCGCGTACGCGCTCGACGATGGCCCCGATATCGCGCTCGTTTGTAGCGCGCAGGTTCTCGAGTACTTCGCGCCGGTACGGCGGCTGTAGCTTCGAGATCCGGATCCAAGCTTGCGCCTTCATAAAGTTCTCGAGCTTCCATAGGTCGCTCAACGTGCGGCCGGTCAAACCGATCTCCTCGACCGTTTCCGCCGGCAAGATTGCGTCGATCTTCAGATCGCCGTGTGCGGATCTCAGTTCTTCCGCCAAGCTGATCAGCGGCCGCGAAAACAGATGATTCTCAACCGGTAGAACGCTCAATCCACCCCACAGCCAACTCAGGTTCATTCGGCGCGTAAAGCGAGCGCTGAAGGGCAGGCGAGCAGCGATGAAACCTGTCTCGAACGTCCGGCGAGAATTGCACATGACCAATGGCTTCCAGGGGTGCAAGAGAAACGTGCGGCCCGTAATCATTTCGCCTTCGTCGATGTGCTGATGATTCGTTATCAAAACGGTCGCACCGCGATTTTCGGGTAGACTCCCCCACTGCCGAACGCGAATTGTGAACTTAAACACGGCCTGGCGCACGATGTACGTGGTCGCCAACAGCGCCCAATTCGATTTCATCTCGTCCCCACCGTGTTGATCTTGCGAACCGCGAGCACGGTAAGCGATCCCAGAAGAAAACATCCACCCGCGGTCGCGAACAGCCAGCGATAGCCTTCGCTCGGCGTTACGCCACGCGAAATAATCATCGCGCCGATCGCCGGAGCGATCACCATCGGCAGGTTGGAGAGCGTGCCCCAAATGCCGAGGTCGCGAGCGACGTCGCCCAGTTCGGGAACGGAGTCGAGTGCGAGCGCCCAGCCGACCGCAAATACGCCTCCGTACCCAAGACCGAACAAGAGCGCGTAGACGAAAACGAATCGTATATCCGGTGCCAATGCGAAACCAAACGCGGCCAGCGTCATGGGCAGCCCCGATAAACAAACGACCATTCGGCGATCGACCTTGTCGGAAACGACTCCGGCGACAACGCTCGAAACGACCGCCCCGACCATCGCAGCGGCCGCGATGAGGCCGGTGCTAACCGAGGCATTGCGAACGCCGAGCACATCGTGAAAGAAATACAGCACGTACGTATTGAGAAGCGTCATCCCCATCACGATCCAAGCGCGGGCAATCAGCGTTACGATGAGATCGTGCAGGTCGCGTACGTGTGCTTTTACGCGCTTTGCCGCCGCGGCGAACGGAGGCGATGGCGGAACGAACAACAACGTTAACCCGCTGACGACGACGCCGCCCGCCGCTGCCAATAACGCTTCGCGCGGCGGCAAAAGCGCGCCCAACAAGAGCCCGACGATGGTTCCAACCAAGGTCATCGCCCCGCGATATCCCGCCGCCGTTCCCCAGTGCCCGCGCGGAACGATCTCCGGTACGAGGACCTGGTAAACGACCGATCCGCTCATCAAAGCGACGGTAGCGACGACGGTGGTGGCGCCGAGGTCGACGATTGTCGAAGCGTACGCCATCCCGAGGAGTGCGACGGCGTCGATTGCAAGCAAGACCGCCGTCTGAACGCGACGGTCTCCACCACGCCGGCGAAGCCGGTCGGAAAATACTCCCGCGAGCGGCGGCAAGATGGCCGTCGCGATTGCAACGACCGTGGACAGCACGGCGAGTACGTAGGTGTGGTTGGCAGGGGCCAACACGAGCAACAAAGCCGGCACGATGATCGACATCAGCGCCGCGTCTTGAAAATGTACCCCCACCCATAGTGCGTTGATCGCTACGTGGTCGCGACGTCGAAATC
>DASXXU010000200.1:0-9989 GCA_036502885.1 Candidatus Tumulicola sp. | reverse complement strand
ACGCTCGCGACGGCCGGCCGGAACGAGAACGATGGTGCTTCGATAGTTTGCCACCGCCGCGAAGACCCGGCTGGAAGCGTCGACGGTTTCGTTTCGGCAGGCGACCGCGCGTACGAACGGACGCAACCGGTTGTGCGGCGGACGAACCGTCAGCAACGGATCGTCGACGCGCACCGTGTTGCTGCCGACCAAAACGGCATCGTACGCTACTCGTAAATCTCGAACGAACCGAAGTTCTTCATCGCCACTCAAACGCTCGCTGACGCCCGGTCTTGAAGCCACCGCACCGTCCAGCGAAACCGCCATTTTCAGTGCGACGTAGGGACGGTCGGTACGCAAGGACCCCGCGAAGATCTCGATCAGCTCGCGCGAACCGGGATCGTCGGCTACGACGACCTCCATGCCGGCCTGACGCAACAAGGCCGAGCCGAGGCCGGCATTGGCCGGGTTCGGATCGATCGTTCCGATAACGATGCGCGCGATCGACGAGTCGCGGACCCGGGGCGCACACGCCGGAACGCGCCCGGCAACGGCACACGGTTCGAGCGTCACGTAGAGCGTAGCGCCGCGTGCAGCTTCCCCGGCATGTGCCAGCGCGATCGTTTCGGCGTGATCGCGACCCGCTTGGTGATGAAAACCTTCGCCAACCGTTTCGCCATCGCGCACTACAACCGCGCCGACCGGCGGATTCGGGGCCGTATTTCCGATTCCACGCGCCGCCAACTCGCGGGCGCGTGCCAGGTAAAGAAGATCGGTCGGGGTTAGCGACTCGGTAAAGGACTGCACGGCGCGCCGTTTTTCGCCGCTGCCACGACGACCGCCCCCGATACGTGCGTCCCCGATGCTTCGAGCGCGAGCCGGCAGTCGCGTAGCGTCGCCCCGGTCGTACAAACGTCGTCGACCAGCACGACGGAGATCTCCAGCGTCGAACGGCAAGCAAAACGGCCGCGCGCCGCCAAGCGTTCGCTCCGGCTGCGACCGCGCTGGGCGTCGCCCGCGCGCTGCGTCAAAACGCGGTGCATCGAACCGTGACAAATTTCTGCTGCAACGGCGGCGATCTTGGCGACACCGTCGATTCCGCGAACGCGAAGCCGCGCGGCGGTGGTCGGCACCGGCACCAAGGCGCAGCCCGCTTCGAGGATACTTGAGAGACGGCTGCCGAGCGATTCGGCGACATCGCGGCGCCCGTCTTTTAACGCAAGAACGGCGCGACGCAACGCGCCCTCATAGATGCCCAACGCTAAGACGCGAGTACCCGCGTCGACCGCAACCTCGAGCGCAGCGCCATCGCACGGAACGCACGATGCACACAGGCCCGCACCGAAAACCTCGCAGTTCGCGCATTGCGGTGGAAAAAGAACGTCGAGCGCCGCGCGCAGCCACACGCGCGACCTTCACGCGCGAAGAACGCAGCGACTAGTTTAGGCCGTTGCCGGCTCCGCTTCGTTCGCGACGATCGCGTCCCTCAGCGAAGCATTCGATTCGACGCTATAGCCTTTACCGACGATCGCATCGCGCAGCGAAGCGCCGTCTCCGACGCTAGCGCCCTCCCAAAGGATGCTGGACTCGATGCGCGCCCCCGCGCCGATCGTCACGCCCTCGCCGATAACCGAGGGACCGATGATGGTCGCTCCCGCCTGCACGCGCACGCCCGGGCCGATCCATACCGGCCCTTCGATATTTGCACCCGGCGCGATCGACGCGCTCGGATCGACCTGCGTGGGCGGGGTTCCCGGAATCGTAACGGTACCGAGCACCACGTCGCGACTAGCGCGACGATACTCTGCCGGCGTTCCGATATCGCTCCAATACGCGCCGCGCGCGTCGTAACCGTAGAACGGCGCGCCGTCGCGCTGCAGTTCGGGGAAAACTTGCTTCCCGAAATCGTAAAACGTCGCAGCCGGAATTCGTTTGAAAATCTCGGGCGAAAACACGTAAATTCCAGTATTTGCCAGGCGGCTAAGCTCGGTGCCTCTGGCCGGTTTTTCCTGAAAGCCGACGATTTTTCCGCGATCGTCGAGCACCACGACGCCGTATTGATCGACTTCTTCGCACTCGACCAATCCGATCGTTGCGGTCGCCTCGCGTTCGTGATGGAACGCGACGAGACGATCGAGCGGGAGGTTCGTCAGATCGTCGCATCCGACGACGACAAACGTACCGTCGTTAAAAAACGATTCGAGCTTCTTCACGCCGCCGGCACTGCCGAGCAGCTCGTCTTCGTGCGAATACGTCAGCGTCACGCCAAAGCGCGAACCGTCGCCCAAACGGTCGACGATCGCATCGGCCAGGTAGTGGACGTTTATCGCGATTTCGTCGAACCCGTACGATGCGAGATAGCGTATGACGTGTTCCGCGTTGGGAACGCCGGCTACCGGGACCAGCGGTTTCGGAACCTGTTTGGTAAGCGGATAGAGCCGCGTGGATAAACCGCCGGCGAGAATCATTGCTTTCACGACTGTACCATTCCATTTTTCTGCAAGAGGCCGAGCCGTTCGAGCGTAACGAGCCCGACGAACTTCGGAAGTGCGAGTTGACGACGCCAGCGCCTGGGTTCGCGCAATAACCGGTACAACCACTCCAGGCCAAGTCGCTGGAAGGCTTGCGGTGCGCGGTCGACGCGTCCCGCAAAGACGTCGAACGAACCGCCCACGCCGATGGCTGCGCCGCAACCGGTTGCCGCCAGATTACGCGCCAACCATAACTCTTGGCGCGGCGATCCCAAACCGGCAAACAACAGCCGCGCGCCGCTGGCGCGAATCTCGGCCGCAACCTCATCGTTGCGGTCGTCGCCGAAATAGCCGTCGTGCGTGCCTGCTACGCGTAACCCGGGGAAGCGCGCTTCTAATACGGCGGCAGCGTCGGCGGCAACGCCGGCCGCGCCGCCTAAGAAATACACCGGAACCTCGGTGCGCGCGGCGATCGCACAGACCCGCTCGATCAAGCCGATGCCGGTCACGCGTTCGCGCAACGTCGCACCTCGACGCCGCGCGACGTATAACAAGCCGATGGTATCGCACAACGACAGCGCCGACGCATTCACGATAGCGCGAAAGGCCTCGTCACGACGAGCGTATACGACCATCTCGGTGCCAAGCGTAACGACCTGCGCGCCGGAGCCGTCGGCCGCGAAGCGCATGATCTGCCGTGCCGCTTCATCCGCGTCGATCAAATCGAGACGGCAACCGAGAATGTATTGTTCGTTCACGCGGCGCTACGCCACAACCGCCGTCATATCGGGATCGGCGAAATCCGCGACCACCGGACGCAGTTCCGACGCGACCGAGTCGGGCAGATCGTCGAGCGGCGAACGGCAAGCTCCAACACGAAATCCGAGTTGAGCCATCGCCCACTTTACTGGAATTGGATTGGTAACCCGGAACAACGCATCGAACAGCGGCAACAGCGACGCGTGCGTCGCCGCCGCTTCGGCGACGCGACCTTCGGAGAACGCGTCGTACATTTGCCGAAATTCGCGCGAGCATAGATGGGATGCGACGCCGACCACGCCGTCGGCACCGATGGCCAAGCACGGCAAGAACAACGGATCGTCGCCCGCCAACACTTGGAATCCGTGGGGTCTGTTGCGTACGATCGTCGCGATTTGGCGCAGGTCCCCGCTCGATTCTTTTACCGCGATTACGTTGCGGTGATCGTGCGCGAGTTGCAACAGCGTTTCGGGAAGCATGTTCGCAGCCGTGCGCGATGGGATGTTGTAGACGATCTGCGGCAACGCCACGGCGTCGGCGACGGCACCGAAGTGGCGCAACATGCCGGTTTGCGTCGGTTTGTTGTAATAGGGAACGACGACGAGCAACGCGTCCGCGCCGGCTTCCAGCGCGCGGTGGGCTGCCGCGATGGTTTCGCGCGTCGCGCTGGTACCCACGTTGGCGATCACCGTAGCGCGCGCGCCCACGCCGTCTTTCACTGCCTTGACGAGCTCGTATCGCTCGACGTCGTCGAGCGTTTGGCCCTCGCCGGTCGATCCGGCGACGACCAGCGCATCGTTACCTCGATCGACCAGCCAGCGCGCGAGACGCGCCGCTTCCGCGGTGTCCAACGCTCCGCGTTCGTCGAAGGGCGTGACCATCGCCGTCGCGATCGGCCCGAGTTTCATGATGCAAACTCCCCTTGATCCAGCCGAAACTTCTCGTGGATCGCCGATTCGGCGATCGTCGCATCCGCAGCCGGGATTAAGACCGAGATCGTGACGTTGCTGTCGGTGAAGTGGATGATTTCGACGTTGGCGCGCGAGAGCGCTTCCACGACGTCGCGAACGACGCCGGGGGTGTCCCGCATGCCGTTGCCAACGACCGAAAGTTTCGAACAGGCTTCACGCACGCGCACGGCCAGGTTGAGGTCTCCCAGCATCCGGCGCAACTCGGTGCCACGGTCGCCATCGACGACGAACGCCACGCCCGACTGGTTGATTGAGACTTGGTCGATCGAAATGCCCGCTTCGGCCAGGCGAACGAACATTTCCAGTTCGGTCTGCATCCGGCGGGACGGCGATTCGACGTCGCCGCGGATGATGCGGACCCAGGTCAGACGCCCGGTGCACGCAACGCCGATTACCGGCCGTTCTTGATTGGCGTCGTCGTCGACCACGGTGCCGCGATCCGTATCGACGCCCTTGATCGCGTATCGCGTTTTCGTTCGGTGCGCGAAATCGGCGGCTTTATGATGCATTACCTTCGCGCCGTGCTGCGCGAGCTCGGACATCTCGAGAAATGAAGCGCGCTCGATCGTTCGCGCCGACGGCAACCGCCGCGGATCCGCGGTCATCGCGCCGCTCACGTCGGTGTAGATATCTACACGCTCGGCATTCAACGCGTGCCCCAATGCGATCGCCGAAAGATCCGTTCCACCGCGGCCCAGCGTCGTCGTCGCGCCGGAGGCCGTAGCGCCCTGATATCCCGCAACGACGGGCACTTCACCGCGTTCGATCGCGTCGAGCACCGGTTGCGGTTCGACGTTTAGGATGCGCGCATCGCCGAAACGATCGTCGGTTAAAATTCCCGCTTGGGCACCCGACAGCGCGACGGCCGGTATTCCGGCGGCATTGAGTTCGGCGGCGAATACGCCGGCGCTGATCAACTCGCCGGCGGCTAAAACCATGTCGGTTTGCGGCGTTCCCAGCCGGTTGCCGACGAGATCCAGCAACGTGTCGGTCGCGTACGGATCGGGCGGCCGTCCCATGGCCGAAACCACCGCCACCGTCGAGAAACCCGCGTCGCGCGCGTCGGCAACGCGACGGGCCGCAACTTCGCGCCGCTCGCGCGTGCTCACGGACGTCCCGCCGAACTTCAACACCGCAACCGCGTTCATGCGGCGAACCGTCCAGCAGCCAGCAACAGCTCGAGGATCTGCACGGCGGTCGTCGCCGCACCTTTGCGCAGTTGATCCCCGGCACACCAGAAAGCGAACTGCGTCCCGTCCCGTTCGTGACGGAGCCGCGCGACGTGCACGCAATCGGTTCCCTCGACATCGCGTGGCGTAACGATACCCTCATCGTGGTACACGATCGCCGGCGACGAAGTGAACGCGCGGGCCAGTATTTCCCGATCGACGACGCGTTCGGTTTCTACAAACACCGCTTCGGCGTGGGCGGTACGAACCGGAACGCGCACCGCCGTCGCACTGACGAACAGGTCCGGCAAGCCGAGAATCTTGCGCGTCTCGTCGCCCACTTTGCGTTCCTCGCCGGTGTAGCCGGACTCGTCGAACGACCCGATCTGCGGAACGACGTTACGGGCGAGCGATCGCGGAAATACTTGCGCCTGCGGTTCTTCTTCACCGGCAATCAGCGCGCGCTCCGCGGCATCCAACTCGTCCAAACCGGCGCGCCCGGCGCCGCTTGCGGCTTGATACGTTGCCACGCGGACCGAACGTAAACCGGCGGCGTCGCGAATCGGCGCAAGCGCGCTGCAAAGAATGATGGCGGTGCAGTTTCCGACCGGAAAAAGCGCGTCGCTGTTGACAAACGCGCCCGGATTGACATCGGGAACGATGAGCGGCACGCCCTCGCGTAATCGGAACGCGGCGCTGTTGTCGATGACGACCCGTCCGCGACGCAGCAAGGCGGGCGTATATGCGTCGCTCAGATCTTCACCGCCGGCGAAAAACACTACGTCGAAATCGCAAAGCGCGTCGACATCCGTGGCGCGAACGTCTAACGTATGGCCGCCGAAACGAACGGCGCCCTCGCGCGCACGCGACGCAAACGGACCCAGCGTCCGAACCGGGACGCTGCGCTCTTCGAGCAAGCGAAGAATCGTCTCGCCGACCGCGCCGGTTGCGCCCACGACGGCTACGTCGAGGCCAGTTCGTCCCATCGATCCACTACCGCGTCGAGCCCGATCGTTAAACCGGTGAGGTGCATAACCGCGCGTATTGCCGCCATCATTCCAGGGACGAAGGACGTGCGAGAAAACGAATCGTGCCGTATCGTCAACAGCTCGCCCTCGCCGGCGAACAGCATCTCCTGATGCGCCACCAGCCCGGGCAATCGCACGCTATGAATTGCGGGCTCGTTGGCGCCGGCGGCAACCATCTTGCGCGCGGTTTCAAGCGCCGTTCCGGACGGCTTGTCTTTCTTCTGCACGCGATGCATCTCGACGATCTCGGCGTTCGGAAAATAGCGCGAGGCTTGCGCGGCCAGCCGCATTGCGACGATCGCTCCCAAAGAGAAATTCGGAACGATCATAGCGCCCAACGATCGCTGGGCGGCAAGTTCGGCCAAACGTTCGAGTTCGGATTCGCTCCAGCCGCTGGCGCCAACCACCGGACGAACGCCACGTTCGAGCGCCGTCATCGCGACCTCGGCCGATTTCGGCTGCGTGGTTACATCGAGAACGACGTCGGGTTGCAGTGCGAACAACGCGTCGAGCGAGTCGACGATGCCGGCGGAAGCGTCAGCCTCGCGCGCGAAGCCGCCGGCGTACTCGATTCCGGGCGTCGACGAACATGCCGACACCGCGATGGTTCCCAACGCGCCGCGCGCTCCCGCAACCGCCACGCGAATCACTTAGCAGGCACCTCAAATATCCGAACCGGACGCGGCTAGATTTTTTCGAGCGGAGCGTATTTCAACATGAGCATCTTTTGGCCCACGTTTGGAAAATCGATGGTCACCAAACCATCGCCGCCAGCCCCGACGATATTGCTGACACCGCCCTCGCCCCATTTCGGATGACGGACGCGGTCGCCGATCGCCAAGCCTAGATTCACCCCTGCGCCGGCCGACTCGTGAATCGCAACCTCGCGCCAACGTCCGCCGGCCGGTCGCGCCAACGCGACGCTGTCGGCTTCCAGGAACTCGAGCCCCGGGATCTCATCGAGAAAACGTGACTTCGGGTACGCGTACGTGTTGCCGTACAATGCGCGGCGGAATGCGAACGTGAAGAACAGGCGTTGCATCGCGCGGGTGACGCCGACGTAGGCAAGCCGGCGCTCCTCTTCGAGTTCGGTGACATCGCTGAGGGCGCGCGTGTGCGGGAAGACGCCTTCTTCCAATCCGGTCATGAACACGCTGTCGAACTCGAGCCCCTTGGCCGAGTGCAGCGTCATCAAGGTTACGTAGGAAGCATCCTCGGCAAGCGCGTCGAGATCGCTGATCAGCGCGATATTCGAGAGAAATCCGGCAAGCGACGGCTCGGGATCGTTGGCCTCGTATTCACGCGCCACGGTGACCAGCTCTTGCAAGTTTTCAAGACGAGCCCGGGAGTCGTGCGTGTCTTCGGACTGCAGTTCGCGGATGTAGCCCGACTCTTCCATGACGCCGACCAGCAGCTCGACCACACCGGACGTCTCCGAACGCTTGCGGAACTCCGAGATGAGCTCGCCGAATCGCTCCAGCTCGCGTAGCTTCTTTGGAACCGCCGCCCGCAGGAGGTCGCTGGACAGCACGGCCTCACCCACCGAAACGTTGGCCTGGTTGGCGTGATGAACGAGCGCCGATAAGGTCTGCTGGCCGATTCCGCGGCGCGGAACGTTGACGATCCGCTTGAACGCCAGCGCATCCGACGGGTTGAGGATGTAGCGCAGGTACGCGATGACGTCTTTGATTTCGGTGCGCTCGTAAAACCCAACGCCCCCGACCACGCGATACGGGATACCGTCGGCGAGAAACGCTTCTTCGAACACGCGCGACTGCGCGTTGGTGCGGTACAACACCAGGAAGTCACGATAGGCCGCGCCGTCGCGAACGAGTTCCTTGACCTTTTCAACAACGTAGCGAGCTTCGTCGCGCTCCGTTTGCGCCGGATACACCGAAATCGCATCGCCACCGGTACGCCGCGTGAAGAGCTTCTTGGCCGCGCGCGTTTTGTTGTTATGAACCAGCGCGTTAGCAGCATCCAGGATGCGCTGGGTGCTGCGGTAGTTTTCCTCGAGTTTGAAAATCTTCGAGCCGGCGAAGTCGTCTTCGAACCGCAAGATCATTCGGTAGTCGCTGCCGCGCCAAGAATAGATCGACTGATCGTCGTCGCCGACGACCGTGATGTTGCCGTGGTGCGCGGCCAGAAGCGACACGAAGCGGTACTGCGCCGCATTGATGTCCTGGTATTCGTCGACGAGAACGTACTCGAAACGGCGTTGATACTTCTCGCGCGTTCCGGCATCGGTTTCGAGCAGCTCGATCGTGCGCAGGATCAGATCGTCGAAGTCGAGCGCGTTCGATTCGGAGAGGCGGCGCCGGTACTCCGTGTAGACGTTCGCGACGCGTTCGGCGGCAGAAGATGTCGCGCGCTCGGCAAACTGCTCGGGCGTCACCAGCGCATTTTTGGCTTTGTCGATTTCAGCGAGGCAAGCGCCGACGCTCAGCTGACGGTCGTCGTAATCGAGGTCGTCGAGGATCTCTTTGATCTGCTGGCGCCGGTCGGCTTCATCGATGATGGCGAAGCGCGGGCCGATCCCAATCTTGGAACCGTCGGCGCGGAGAATGCGCACGCACATCGAGTGAAACGTGCCGACCCATAGATTGCGCGCGTCGTCGCCGATCAATTTTTCCAGCCGCAATTTCATCTCGCCGGCGGCTTTGTTGGTGAACGTAACGGCCAGAATGCTCCACGGAGCGACGCCCTGCTCGCGAATCAGATGTGCGATGCGATGCGTGAGGACGCGGGTTTTTCCGCTTCCGGCACCAGCAAAAATCAACACTGGGCCATCGGTGTGACGAATGGCGGCGGCTTGAACGTCGCTAAGGATTTCGGTTTCCAGGAGCATCAAGTTTAGTTCGACGGCAGCGCGAAACAAGCCTGTAAGCAAAGGCGCCGAGGCGAAGCCGCTTCCGAGAGATTAGCGGTTTACGGCTCGCAGCGTGCGCGTCTGGCGCTCGGCCATCGCGTACGCTCCGGAAAGCAGCGCCAGCGTGGATTCGGCGCCCATATTGCGATTTACGGCGTGCTCGTCGAGCCCGTCGAAGCAACCGCCGCCGTGCGCGATCGTTTCGCCGCGGGAGTTCTTGCCGTAGAACCAGGCCAGGCCGAGTTCGGCTTTTGCGAGGTGCGTAGCGTCCTCGGTAGCATCGAATGCCGCGAGTTCCGCGTCGATCATCGCGCACGCGTCCAATGGTTGCTGCGAATAGATCGCCCGGTCGCCGCCCCGGCGATACCAGCCTTCGTTGCCGATCGGAACGAAAATGCCGTCGACGATCGTCACGTTTTCATAAAAGTCCAGCGCTTCGAGACCGGCTTGCCGATAGCGCGCATCGCCGAGAACGTATCCGGCCCGTATCAACGCTTCGGGAAGCCGGGCGTTATCGTAGGTCATGATATCCGCGAACCAGTTCCAGCCGTCTTGCCGTTCCCGTTCGTATGCCTCGAGCAACTGATCGGCGAGGTATCGGATTGCGGTTGCGTATTGCGGTTCGCGCAGTCCAGCATACGCGTGGTACAGACCGATGATGGCGTATGCGCGCGAGTGCGGAAAATCGAACGTATCGATGGTCGCGATGGCGCGGTCGAATATCGCGCGGCAAAGCCGGCGCC
>DASXXU010000199.1:0-2193 GCA_036502885.1 Candidatus Tumulicola sp. | reverse complement strand
GCTTCGTTTTCGACGCAAGCCGCATTCGAGCGCGCTGCAAGTTTGGGCGTGCCAGACGGCATTGCAAGAAGCTGGGATATCATCGAAAGGATCGTTCTCAATGTCGAACGCTAACGGCGCGATCGCGCTGTCGCCGTACGTCTATCTTTACGGCCGGGTGGCCGAAGCGCTGGAGTTTTACGAAACCGTTTTCGGCGGCTCGTATGAGATCGTCATGCGCGACGAACGCGGGATGATCTCGCATGCCACGTTCGCCGGCCCGGGCTTTACGCTGATGTTCTCCGACGGAGGGTCGCAACGAACCGTCGATCCGAGCGATGGCAACGTTTCGCTCCAGCTTGCGGCCGCCGATGCTAGCAAAGCCCGCAATATCTACGAGGCGCTAGCAGACGGCGGCTACGTCAAAGTACCGTTCGGGACGCAACCGTGGGGTGGCGTGCTCGGCGTGGTGCACGATCGCTACGGCACGGAGTGGATCGTTACGGGCTAACCACCAATCCGATCGGATCGTCGAAGGGGCCGGTGATCTTCTTTGTGGCGACGCCGCCGGCTGGATACTTGTACAGCAAAACGTCTCCGCCGCCAAGCGACCCGTCGAGTGCGTTCGGAGCGAGCATCGTCGAACCGAGCACTTCATATTCGGAAACGTCGGTGCTGCCCTTGAGCGTAATTTTTTTGACGATCTTCCCGGTGGCGCCGGTCGTTTCGTACAAGGCCGACGATTCCGGGTCGCCGGACTGCTGTGCTTCTTGATCGCCGATCAGCAGATACTTCCCGTCCCACTGCACCTGGCCGGGGAAGTTGATCGTACCGCCCGTCAACTTGATGTTAACCAGAGCCTTTTTGCCCTTGGGTAGTTCCGCAAGTTGAAATCCGAAGCCATCGGACGTTGGCTGTCCATCGACGAACAGATTGCCTTTGTCGTCGTATCCGCACCAATAGATCGCGAACATCTGTGTATCCGAGTAAAATTGCGGGGTGCTGCCTTTTCCATGAGCGTAGATCGCAACGACGCCGCTCCCGCCGGAGATATTGCTTCCGCTGGTGACGGCCAGGTTGCCGGTGATCGGATCGACGGCGCACGAAATAGCCGACTCACCGGGATCGATCAGCGTCGCGATCGGTTGCGTGCCGCCGTGTTTGAACTCGACGACGTCGTTCGAGTTCGGCGTGTTGTTGACGACGAACACGTCGTCTTTCTTATCGATGCAGAGACCGTCGGGGTTGAGCATGTCGGTCGTCAGTTTCCCAACGAGCTTGCCGGCCGGATACGAAAAAACATCGACCTCGTTGTTCGTGCCCGAATAGTCGGACACGTACAGTAGATCTTTTGACTTCGTAGCTTCGGGCGACATCCACGAACGAGCGCTGTTCGCCCGCGCAAAATTTGATGGATGATGCGGCGTTCCGTTGGGCGTGCCGGTTGTCGCAACGCTGGCGGGCGCGAATGCCTCAGCGCTCCCGGTACTTTCGGAGCTGCCCGCGCATCCGGACAAAGTCCCGAGCACCAATGCCGACCCGAGGGCGTACGCCGATACCACAGCAATCTTCATAGAAGAGAACCTCCTTCGCCCCGGCAGTGCTCACGTTGTCCGCACAGCGTCAAAAGCCCGCTTGCCTTACAGTGCGAAGCGGCGTTGGCGCAGCCAATCGAGCATGATTGCGGGGTAACCCCGAGCATACCGCACCGGCTTGGCATCGTCGAATCCGTTCGAGGAGACTTTCATGGTGTGCCCCGCATCCGCGAACACATGAACCGTCAAGTCGCGCATGCCGGCGCGTCGAAAGGCGGCTTCGATCGCCGGCATGTCGTGCGAGACATCCACCTTCGTATCGCGTCCGCCGTACAACGCGAGCGTGGGCGTGCGAACTTTCACCAGCGTGTCCGCCGGATCGTAGGATAAGAAGCGTCGCCACCCGGACAGTTGCGGCTCGATGAACGCGGTCTTTTCGGGAACCAGCGGAAGCAACGAGTCTTGGAACCAGCTCGTTTTTGCTGCTTTTGCGTACGCGGCTTTTGCCGTGGTTACTGGCGTGCGTCCGTCGATCGCGTCGAGCACGAGCGTCCATGTTTGCGCGGCTGCATCTATTTCCGCAGCATCGTGCTTGGTGCCGCGCATCGATTCTTTCGCTTCGAAGATAACGTTCTGCTCGAGGGTAGACGCAGGCGCGCTCTGCAAAATCAAAAAAGCG
>DASXXU010000198.1:0-5186 GCA_036502885.1 Candidatus Tumulicola sp. | reverse complement strand
GCAACGAACTGGACGCAAGCTACCCACGCCGCGATCCGAGTGAACAGACCGATAACGAGATAGAGTCCAACCAGCACTTCGAAGTACGGCAGCGCGATCGCTAACGGTGCCGTAACCGAAGGCGGAAGCAGTCGAAATCCGGCGATCGCCGCGGCTAGCTGCTCCGGATGCGGAACCTTGACGGCGCCGGCTCCGATCAACGTCGATCCCAAGGCCAAGCGTAAAACGAGCACGAGCGCAGGCATCGGGCACTGGTTGGGCCGCGTGCCCACGCGCCCCTGTCGGCGACCGAGTCGCTATCCCGCGAAGACGCGAAGACGTACAATCTGCATATGTTCCGTCGCGCCGCGGTGGCGTTGCTCGTATTGCTGACCGCCTGCAGCGGCCGCTCCGCCGCTCCCGATTTCACGCTAACCGCCGACTCGGGCGCGCCATGGGAGCTCGCTCAACAGCGTTCGATCGTCGTGCTCACCTTTGGTTTCGCACACTGCGCGGACACGTGCCCCGCGCTATTGGCGCGGCTGTCGCGGATCGCGGCGGACACCGTTCAGACACACGGCAAACCGGTGCGCGTTGCGATGGTGAGCGTCGATCCGCAGCGCGACCGGCCCGACACGTTGCATGCGTTCGTCTCGCGATTTCCCGGCGTCACCGGTCTGACCGGAACGCAAGCACAAATCGACGCGGTTGAAACGGCGTACCACGTATGGGCGCAACGGCTTCCGCTCAAGCACGGCGACTACGACTACGCACATGCGACCGCCGTCTATGTTATCGACGCAGGCGGCCGAATCGTCGCCGTTCGCGACGATTCGGATTCCGACGCAACCATCGCGTCCGCGCTGGCGCAGGCAAGCGCGGCATGATCGCGATCGTCATCGCGCTGCTGTCGATATTGCCGGTGCATGGAATCGTCGTGCAGCACGCCGGCGTCGACCGCGCGATGGTTCGCACCGACACCGTGCAGGGCACGCTGCCGGGCGGCATTCGACTCGTTCGCATTGCAGGCGGCGCAGGTCGCTTGCCGGTCGACACCGGCTTCGATGCGATGCTCGATCGTTCGACCGTTCCATGGACGTTAACGGGCGCCGTGCCGGCCGGACCGTTTGCGCCCGGGATGCCGCAGCCCGGCCGGGTTTTGCCGGTGCAACTCGGGACGGGGCTGCCGCGTGCCGTTTTGGTCGACCAAAACGCCCGGCCCGTACAGTTGCAATCGGAGTTCGTGGGCCGCACGACGTTGCTGTCGTTCGTATTTACGCGCTGTCCGGACCGCACGCTATGCCCGGCAATCAGCGGGAAGTTCGCATATCTGCAGGCGCATCTCGATCCAAAAAAATTCGCGCTCGTCGAGATCACGCTCGACCCGCCCTACGATTCGCCCGAGGTGCTGCGACGCTACGGAGCATCGTACGGCGCTAATCCCGCGATGTGGACGTTGTTGACCGGCACCGGTTCGACCGTGGCGCGACTGCTCGACGAGTTCGAAGTTCCTTCGCTACGAGTCAGCCCGGATAACTATCTCCACGGCGACAAGTTGTTTATCGTTACGCCGCAAGGGCGCGTCGGATCGATCGTCGAGACGGCCGCATGGGATCCGCGCGCCGCGCTTGCCGAGGCGCGAGATATTGCGGGGATGGGGAGCAATCCGTTCGAGCGATTCAAGCTCTCGTTGGTCGCCAATGTCGTTGCGTTCTGCGGCGGTAGTCAGTTCGCCGGAATCGTCATGCTGGAGCTGATGTTGTTCGCCCTTATCGTCGCAATCGTTGCAGCTGGCTTGTGGTGGGTCGCCCGGGTACTCTGGGCTAAGTAGCGAAAGCTGGCTGCTGCATGGCAGCCCCCCGCATGGCGGACGAAGCGCCTTCCCAGGAACAAACAGCATTTCTGGAACGCGCCGTCGAGCAGTACGGTAAAGCGACCTACAACTTCGCGCTGCGGCTGACGGGGAATGAAGCCGACGCACGCGACCTCACGCAGGACGCATTCGTGCGCGTATATCGGGCCTGGCGCAGCTTCAAACCGGGCACGTCGTTCCTTTCCTGGATCTACCGGATCGTAACAAACTTGCACCGCGACGAACTTCGGCGGCGAAAAGGACGTTATCTGGTTGAGCTTCCAGAGGAGAACGAGTCTCGAAGTTCCGGGCCGCTATTGGCCGAAACCCCAATCGACGATTACGTCGAGCGGCAGTTCAGCGAACCGGTTGCCCGGGGGCTGGACGGCTTAACCGCCGAGCAGCGGCGGATCGTCGTGTTAGCCGATATCGAGGAGTGCAGTTATCAGGAAATCGCCACTGTCGTCGGCTGTTCGGTGGGAACGGTACGCTCGCGGCTACACCGCGCGCGAACGCAACTTCGCAAACTCATCTCCCGGCATATGAAGACATCAGCATCATGAACGATACGCATCTGAGTTTCGAAGAGATTATCGACTATACGCACGGCGAACTTTCGCCGGGTCGCGACGCGCGGTTCCACGAGCATCTCGCCGAGTGCCCGTCTTGCTTCGAGGCCTATCAAGCCGAATTGCAAATCGGCGATTCGTTGCGGGCGTACGCGCGTGAAACCGAACGCGAGCTTCCGCTTGGCTTCGCACAAGCGATCGTTCGCAAAGCCACGGAATATCGTCCAAGCATTTGGGAGCGCTGGTCGGCGGCGCTACGTCCCTTGGTCGCGGTTCCGGTGGCGGCGGCAATACTACTGGTCGCATATTTCACGCTCGGCCGTCACGGCGGTCCGGTGCGGCGGTTCGACCCGTCGTACTACCTAGAAGACCACGCGGCGCTCGCGGCCAGCGTTCCGTTTGAAGACGCGGCCGCGTTGCCCGCGATGATGACGTCGGACGAAACGACGCAGTCGCCCGAGAATACCCCATGAAGCGGATCGCGATCACGGCCGCTTTAGCGGCCGCGGCAGCGACCTTGTCGATGTCGGCGGCTGCACCGGTTCGCGATCCGATCGATTCGCTCGTCTACCAAGCTTCGACCGCGCAAACCGGCGTAACCTATACCGGTCTAGTACAGTCGGTCGACTTCAACGACGATGACGCGCAGGCGGTCGTTTATCGCATCGAGCATCGTGCGCCCAATACCACCGAGCGCATTTACCTTTCGCCCGAAAAGCTCAAGGGCGACGAGGTGCTGGTGCGCGGAGCCGAGGGATACTTCGTGGACGCCAAGCGGCACCGCATCGTCGAAACCGAGAACGACGCCGTCCTCGATCCGGTCGACCGCAACGACGACTACGCGCTCATCCGTCAGAACTATCGCGCATCGGCGCGCGGGGACGAATCGTTCGACGGGCGTCGCTGTAAGGTCGTAGCGTTGGTCAACCGGTACACCGCGGCGACGACGATGATCATGCGCATCGACGACTCGACGAAGCTCGTTCTCGATCGACAAGAGTACGCGCCCGATGGAACGATTCTTTCGGAGACGCGTTTTCAAGAGATCCGGTACGTAGCGTCGCTGCCGGACGGCGATTTTCAAGTACCCAATAAATACTCGACGGTACAAGGGCCGCGCTTCGGGACGTCCACCAAAGATGTTTCCAGCCTCGCGGGCGAGTCCGGCTTCGGTGCCCGCGTTCCTCGATCGTTGCCCGAGGGCTTTTCTGCGATCGAAGGCCACGTCGCGAAACTTCACACGGCCCCGACGGTGCACGTGCTCTACTCCGACGGTATCCGAACCGTATCGATCTTCGAGAACGCCGGCAGCACGAACTCTCCGCGTCCGAGTGCTACGCCGACGCGCGTCGGCAACGACGACGGCAACTACTTGACCCGCGGTCGCATGACGTTGTTGAGCTGGAACGACGGCACGCTGCAATATACGCTCGTCGGCGATCTCAACATCGACGAGCTAAAGAAGCTGGCCGAATCGCTCAATCACTAAGGGGCGATACCGGCCAGTCAATCCTGCCTAGAGATTTCGGTCAGATCGCGCTCACTAAAAAGTCCAGTTTCGCGCTGTTTCCACGCTTGAAAAATCGTGACGCCCATATCCTGATATCGCTCGACACCGCCGGCGAGTCCATCGCCGGCCCCAAAAAAATGCAGGAAAACCTTATGAATCGCGGCCGCCGCATCTTCGTGATCTTGAATCCGCGGAAGCGCCCGTAAGATCGCCTCTGCTTCCGGCTCATATTCACGCGGAGGACAACCGGATCTAACAACGAGGTCGATGGGGTCGCAGCCATCGAGATAGCCCACGAGCCAATGATAAAAAGTTTGCGAGTTATCTGACATCCCATTTGGTACGCGTCAATTGGAGAGACCCCCGCTTTCGCGGAGGCCTCTTTTCTTGCTAACGACCCGAATCGGTTAGATTCGAATGTTCGCCGTGAAGTACATCTGGAACGGGGTAACGAGCGAAGCGTTATTTCCCGTGTTTTGATTAACAACGCCGAAGACCGGGCTGTAGGGATACTTCACGAACGGCTGGACGATCGAACCGTTGAATCCAGCCGGGTTGTAGGTGTTGCCAACCGGTAGAACCTCGCCTTCATAGCCGCCTGACTCGTAAGCGCAGACGTTGTGATTCGGCGAAGTCCACGGCGCTTGCGTGCCGCCCCAACACGTATTGAGGAGGTTGGCGAAGACGGCCGTGAGGGTGACGCGAGGCGAAACTTCGTAGCTCATTTGTGCGTTCATCGCGACCATATTTGGTTGCGTGAACGAGCCGAGCGGATCGAAGACGCCCGTGTACGTATCGGGCACTGCGGCCAGTTGACCGCACGAGAGCGCGTCGTAGCGCCCGCCGCCGTTGGCGCCGGCGACACCGGGCAGCACTCCAGTACATGCGGCCGGGTCGATTCCCGGATTCGTTTGCGGGACGCCGTATTTTCCGCCGGCCGAGAACTGGAATGCCGGCGTAAACGAGAACCGGTCGTGCTTGTAGTTGAGGATCAGCGAAGCGAAATACGGAACGCCGTATGCCACGGCGCCGCTTCCGATGCCGCCCGGGAAGATGTCGAACGTCGGGAACGCCGTGCCCGGATCGATCTGCTGTTGCGGATTGTTCCAGTACGGATTTCCGACATCGCCGGCATTACACGTAGACTCCGCGACACCGGTCGTCGAGTAACACGGAGCCGCGGGTTGTCCGTTGCTCGTGGTGCCGCAAAGCGGAACGTGGTTGAAGCCCATCTTGCCGTAGAATTTGCCGCCCGGAGCACACGCTGCGGTATACG
>DASXXU010000197.1:0-6478 GCA_036502885.1 Candidatus Tumulicola sp. | reverse complement strand
CGGCTGCTATTTTTAATCCGTCGCCAATTTAGATCGCATCGTCCGCCGCCTGCGTACGTTACCTATACGCTGGTACGTAAGCAAACGCTCGACGATGGGTATCCCGATCTGGTCAACAGCTACACGTATCACATCTGGTGCCGCACGTACGACCGCGCAGCGCTCGGCCGTCGCGTGTATCGCGGTTCCGCACGCGGAACGCTCGAGTTCTTACGGCCGTCCTTCAACGAGCCGTGGGATCCGGGTCCGCCGACCGCCGACTTATTCGAGCCTGCGCCGGCGCATCCGCACAGCGATCCGCGCACCTTCGTCCCGACGCCAGAACCGACCGGCAGCCTCCCGCCGACGATCGCGGTCGTTACCGCGATGGGCGAGTTCGATTACCGTATCACGAACATCGTTCGAGAGGGCAGCGTATTGCATCTGAGCTTGCTGGCACGCCGCGATCCAGATCGCAACCGCATCCGCGAGTTGTACGTGGATGCAAAAACGCTCGAGCTGCAGCAAATCGTGGCGACCGATAAACTGTTTGAAGAAGGCGACAACGGCAACCACGTGTACCCCATGCTGTTCACGGTTACGCTGGGATGGATGAACAACATGCCGCTGGTAACGCACATTCACGGCACGCCGACGTATTCTGCCGATGCGGAATATCTCGGAAAGGACGCTACGGTCGATTATGATTTCAACGATATCGAATTTCCCAACTCGCTACCGGCGTGGTACTTCGACCCGCGTTCGTACGCCGGCCACACGGACGATATGCCCAAATGACCGATGAACCGGTTATCGGCGTTATCAAGGTCAAAACTGCCGAGGCGGACTCGAGCGATCTGCTCAAGGAGATCAACGATATCTTTATCGTCGAGCGGCAGAGCCTGCCGGGCTTTCTAGCCGCGCAGGTTCTGCAAAGCGTCGACAACGCGACGATCGTCATCATGACGGAATGGATCGATCGTCACGCCTGGGCAAAATCGCGTTACGACATGCGAATCGGCCGCCTGCTGGAACGCATCCTCATGAGGTCGGTGACGATCGAGTTCGAACTGTACGTCCGCCGCGGAGAGGTGCCTCGCCCGAAGGGTTAGGGCGTCGGCGTTCCGGTTTTTACCAACTGCGGAAAGTCTTGGTGCAGGTTGTGCAGCTTGGGCAGATCGTTCATCACGATGTACGGATCGTTCATGTTGTGTAGCGCGTAGTTCTGGTGGTAATCTTCGGCTGCGTAGAAGCCGCGAAACGATTCGACTTTGGTGACGATCGGGCTCGAAAACTTATGCTCGCGCGTAAGCTTCGCGATGTACGCTAGCGCTTCTTGACGCTGTGCGTCGGTCGTGTAGTAGATCTCGGAGCGATACTGCGTGCCGTCATCGGGGCCTTGGCGGTTTAACTCGGTCGGATCGTGCGCGACGGTAAAATACACATCGAGTAGTTTCGAAAACGAGATCACCGACGGGTCGTAGGTAACCAGCACGGATTCGGCATGACCGGTTGCGCCGGTGCTGACGACCTCGTAATGCGCGGTCAGAGAACTACCGCCCGAGTAGCCTGCGACGGCGGATTTCACGCCCTTGAGCGATTCAAAGACGAGTTGCATTCCCCAGAAGCATCCGCCGGCCAAGACGACACGTTGCGTGCCGGCCGTCGGGGTGATGGTCTGGGGCGGGAGCGGCGCCGCGCCCAGGAGCAGGGCGAGGGCCGCGAAGACGATTGATTTCATGTATCTATAGAACGTTCGAAGACGGCGTCCGGATCACCGAGCTGGCAAGCCGAGAGCGCCGATGCAATCACCAGCCACGGAAGCAACGTGGCGTACGACGCCACCAATGCGGGGTCGATTCGGCGAGCGCGAATCGCCGAGGCCGCCGCCAAGGCCGTGAACGCGAAGCTGTTGAGCGCACCGAGCACCGGGCTTCGCAGCCGGAAGCGAAGCAGGCCGTGCGTCATGAAGAGCACCCACATCGCCGCTTGCAGACGGATGTATGCCGACCGGTCGTCGGAGGGCTCGGCGTTGAGGACGCGCCAGTTGCCCCACAGGGTCAGCGCGTTGTTGATTGGCCACACCACGCCGAACGCCCACGGCGGCGGCGAGAACCACGGCCTGGTGCTTTTGGCGTACTCGGACTTGGCCTTTCCGGTAGGAACGAGCAGCTGCGCGATCGCGTTGGCGCCGACGGCACCCACGACGAGTGGCAGAAATCGGTAGCGGCGATGGTTATTCACGGGTTGTCTATACCCGGTTGCGGCTCGAACGCTGGAGCCGGTCTGCGGGGCGCTCCTAACGAGCGGCGAAGTGAGGGTACATGAAACTGTCGCTTAACATTCTAGCGCCGGTCCTTTGCTGCGTCGTGCTCTCGGCATGTGGAAATGGAAATGCCGGTACGTCGCCATCGCTCCCGGGGCAAACGGTCTTATCTAATTCGATTTCCGATGTGAATGCCGAAACGATTTACGTTAACAACGGGGCTGGCGTCTCGGTGTTCGATGTGAACGGCAAACTGATTCGTACGATCCCGGTCGCCAACGCCATCGGTATTCAAGCCGACTCGCTCAATCACGTATTCATCAGTGCAGGCGAGAACGCCAAGGGTGGCAACAAGCTCTACGCGTATGGAAATCGTGGCGACCGCCTCGGCCAAGCCGTGAAACACGTGAATGGCGGCGGAACTCCGCTCGTGACCGCAGCCGACAACGTTTGGGTGAATTGCGGCCTTGCGGAGGTCTGCGAGTACGATTCGCAGCCAAAGGAAATCATCTCACCGCACTACGACGAGTCGATCGTTACCAAGGGTATTTACGCCGTCTATATCGCGATCGATCGATCCGGTGATCTAGCCGTTTCGAGCGGTAATAAGAACACGTACGTGTTCGTTTTCGGGTCGACGAAACCGTATTGGAAGCTAGTAGGCAGCGAACCGTACACCGGCGCGGTCGCGTTCGACAAAACCGAAGACTTGTATATTGCGGTCGGCACCCCGGAAAGCTCCGGGAGCATCGTCGCCTACGCGCAAAAGCAGCAACAACCCGAGCTAACCATCGCGACGCCTGGAAACGCGTTCGTAACCGCCATGCAGTTCGATAAGTCGGGCAATCTCTACGTGCTCGCGCCGGGCGGCCCCGGTCTGCCGCCGGCCGTCGGGGTATACCCACCGAACAAGACTCAACCCTCATTTACGATAACGGACGGTTTGAGCGGAATGAAAAACATGAACATGGCGGTGGATCAATCGGGCCGCGTCTACGTCACCGGCTGCTCCACCGTATGCACGATGCAAATGTACAAGCCGCGCGCGACCTCACCATATGCAACGGTCACGCGGGGCATCGGCGAGATGCCGTACGTGGCTGCGAGTCAATAGCTCCGCTCTTACGGTAAGTTTAGAGGGTGTTGGCGGCAATCCATATACTGACCGCTAGTCAGTAGTCTCCGCGCCCTCTAGAGTTCCGAGGGTTTCCATGGGGGAAAAGTTCTTTAACGGCGCTGTCAGGACGTTCCCGGTCTTCCAGTCGCGGGCTATAACAACGTTTTCCGGGGTCACGACGGCCTCGAGCGGTTGTTGGCCCGTTACGCCGCGTCGGATCGGCTCGAACGTTTCGCGGTCGAGCACGAGAACGTCCCCGGAAAACGGCCTTGGAACGAGCACACCGGTCGAGTTCACTCCCGTCGCATCTCCAACAAACTGGCGACTGTTTCCGTGCCCTTCTTGTAGGAGGCGTCGCAGGATCGTTACGCCGCGCTCAAGGTCTACACGACAAATCGTGTCGTAGTCTACTGTGACAATGGCATTGCCTTCATTGATTTTGAAAAGGGGATTGCCGTGGCCGTCCGCGAGTTCGATCTCCCCAGTTTTCTTATTGGACTCGATATCGATCAGTACGAGTTTCGAACTTCGCTGTACAGAAACTAATGCGTGCTTCTGATCGGGAAGCGTCATCGCGTCCACTAAACCCTGGTACCCGAGATCGTAGGTCTGCCCGTTATACCACGAAAGATCTAATCGGCGCACTGCAAGGTTATCGGCGTCGATGTGAATGACAATCGACTTCGAGGGCTGTTTAACGAGCAGCGTGGGGTCCACAGTTCGCCATAATGTCGAGTCGCCGGCAAATTGGGCATCCGAAGTGCCGATGTTAAGTTCCGCCACGTCTTCATCGAGTCGCTCAATGCGCCGCAGCGAAATCGTAGCAGTGGAGCCGTGCGATTGATTCAGTTGTATGAGGTCGCCGAAGCGCCGCACCTTCACATATCGATCACTCTTGGTTTCAGACTTCCTTACACGTTTTGTAGCTACGTCGTAAATCCAGAGACGCCCCTTATCGATCCACCCAAGATTGCCGATGACTACGCCTGCGCGTTCAAGATAGAGCACTGCTACGACGAATTGCTACTGAGGCGCAGCCAAACCCTGGCATGCCCAGCCTTAGCTTGCCGTTTCAGCGCCCTACATGCTTCGCGCAAACACTGCAGAATTCGGACTAGACTTAGTCCACCGGTTCACAATCCGGCAACAACAAGAAGTCTCGAAATTCTGGCTCTGGCTCTATTTCCGGGTTCTCGTGGAAACGAAGGGCCAAGGTTTCGGTAACGAATGAGGTGGTAAGGGCGGAGTTCGAGCGCATGGATCGACGCATGACGCCGTTCCATCCGCTCGGTCACCGGTTTGCCCCTTTCGCAAACCGATTTTCGCCCGAAGCGTGGTCGGTGTTCAGAAAAAACCGATTATTCGACGTTTCGAGACTGTTTCGAAATCGTTAACCGGTGGACTAAGTCTAGTCCGAATTTCACAGTGGTCGCGTTAACGGCGTACGACGGAGCAGATTTGGAACCGACGCAGTTCCTAATGCGAAGCCGCAGCTCCAGGCCGAACGATAAATCGCAACAACCTGCGCAACACGCCACCCTGCAACACCAGCGTCACAACCACCACCGCAAAGACACCATCCACGATCTCAGCGCGATGCGGCAAAGAAGAAGGCAACGCTAGTGCCAAAGCCAGAGGCAAAGCACCGCGCACGCCCGCAAAGAACACAAACGCCGAAGAAGGCCAACGCGGCATCGCCATCCACGAAAGAACCGCGCGAACGAACAAAAGTGTCGCCAGCACCACAAAGATCAGCCACGGCTCGTGCACGACGCGGCCCACGACGATGGATAATCCCGTCGCCAAGAACACGATCGCGTTCGTCATGTAGCCGGCCGCGTGCCAGAATTCGCCAACATGCCTCAAATGCTGCATGTGCGCCCGCCGTCGAACCAACAAACGCAACGTGATCGCCGCCGATGCGGTCGCAAAAATCCCCGACAACGAGAGCGCGTTCGCGAACAGATACGAAGAGTAGGCGAGCGCCACCGTGCCGGCGACCTCATACTCCGAGGCGTTGGTAGCCGAAAGAGCCAGCCAAAATGGAATGGCGCAAGCAGCCCCCAGCGCGCATGCGAAAACGATCGAAAGCGTCCCGTGCGCTGCAGCCTGATACCACGGCATTCCAAAGCCTTGCAAGCCGGCGACCGCGATCCCATACAGCACCAAACTAACGCCGTCGTTGCCGATCGACTCGGCGGTAACGATCGCGCGAACCCCGCCCGGCACGTGCAACTTTGCGAAGACCGCCGACACCGCGATTGGGTCCGTCGCGGCGACGATCGCGCCCAATAGCAGCGCCGGTCCGAACGGCAACGCCCCAGAAGCAGCCGCCACCCCCGCCACCGCAAAGGCACTAACGAGCGTGCCCGGCACGGCCAAAAACGCGATCGGAGCCCAATGCTTGCGCGCCTGCTCGATGTCCAACGCCCACGCCGCCTCAAAAATCAACGGCGGCAAAAACACGAACAGCAGCGCCGGACCAAACGGAAACGGTACGCCGACGTGCCACACGGCCGCGGCCACGGCTCCGCCCGCCACCAACAACACCGCAGGGGGTAACAGCAATCGTTCGGCGGCGATGGATATCGCCAGCGCGCAAACGAGCAAGGCCGTGAAATCTACGACGTGGGCGAGCGATGCTTCGACGGTTCTCGTCCTCCTCGCCGCGCTAGTTCATGAACGAACCCGGCGCGCCTATCGCACAGCATCCATCGCGAGATTAAGTTCCAACACGTTGACGCGCGGTTCGCCCAGAAAACCGAACATCCGGCCCTGCGCGTGCGCGGCGATGATAACGTTTACGCTACTCACGGGTAAATGCCGTGCGGCCGCCACGCGCGGAGCTTCCCAGTAGGCTGCTTCCGGGCTGATATCCGGATCGATGCCGCTTCCGCTGCTGGTAACGAGATCCATCGGCGGCGCTCCGGAAGCGTTCGGATTATCTTTGCGCAGTTGCGCGATCGTCGCTTTGGTCGAATCGATCAACTTCTTTGACGACGGTCCTAAGTTCGTTCCGCCCGTCGAAGTAGGATCGTAGCCTTTGCCGGCAGCCGAGGGGCGCCCGTGAAAATATTGCGGTTTGGTCCAGAGTTGCCCGATGATCGACGAGCCGA
>DASXXU010000196.1:0-31417 GCA_036502885.1 Candidatus Tumulicola sp. | reverse complement strand
AGATCGACGTGTATAAGTACGGCACGACGGCTCTAACGTTCTTATATAGCTACAATAACGGTCTCACGCCCAGCGCATCGGTGAAAGGAGCGGCTTACAACCCGCGTTCCGACGAGTAGACCATCCCGCTGCGAGGCCGTTTAGCTCGAGATGGCCTCGGAGAATGTAGCCGCATCGACGTTGCCGCCGCTGATCACGACACCGACGCGTTTGCCTGCCAGGCCCGAAATGCGCCGCTCCAACAAGGCGGCGATACCGGCGGCACCGCTGGGTTCGATCACCATCTTCATTCGCTCGAATGCGAAGCGCATCGCTCGGAAAAGTGCAGCATCGGTAACGGTGACGACCGCCCGCGCGTGCGTACGCACGATCTCAAACGTCAGTTCGCCCGGCGCGGTCGTGCGCAATCCATCGGCGACCGTCTGCGGAACCGGAATCGAAACGCGGCGCTGTGCTTGCATCGATTGCACGAAATCGTTGCCGGCTTCGGGCTCGACGCCGTACATTTCGATCGCCGGATTCAAGCCGTGCGCGGCGATGCAACCTCCGCTCAATAGGCCGCCGCCGCCCACCGGCGTTACGATCGCGTCGAACTCGCACTCTTCTACCAACTCCAACGTGGCGGTAGCCGCCCCGGCCATGATGCGCGGATCGTCGAACGGTGGCACCGCGGTCGCACCGCGCTCTGCAGCGATTCGCGTAGCCATCGCTTCGCGGTCTTCACTATCGCGGTCGTAAAAGATGATGTCGGCGCCGTACTCGCGCGTCGCGGCAACCTTCACCGCCGGCGCGTCGGTCGGCATGATGATCGTCGCCGGCATATCGAAGAGTTTGGCCGCGAGCGCAACGCCTTGCGCGTGGTTGCCGCTCGAAAACGCGACCACGCCGTTACGCCGCTGTTCTTCGGTCAACGACGCGAGGAAGTTGTAGGCACCGCGGAATTTAAACGCGCCCATCCGTTGCAGGTTCTCGCACTTGACGAATACGAGTGAGCCGGAACGCTCGTCTAGCGCGCGCGAACGAACGACCGGCGTTCGATGCGCGATGCCGTCGAGCCGCGCGGCCGCCGCGCGAACGTCGTCGAACGAGATTGCCGTCGAAACGGGCATGGAAGCTACGAGGCCGGCTGCGCCTGCGCCGTTTGCATGTGGAAGTTCCAATTCACGACCTTGCCATTTTCATCGAGCTGCATGTGCTCCACGTACGGGTGCTTTTCGAACTTGACGTCAAAGCAGTGCCATCCTGGAGCGCACTTGTCGGGCGTCTCTTTGATCGACAGCAGTTTACCTTGGGCGCTTAACTCGTCCGACCACTCCGCAACCTTAATGCGCGGAACCGTTAGGCCTTTGGCGAGATCGTCTTGGACCGGCCGCAGATCGTCGTTCATCACCGCATGGGTGATCCGATCGGCTTCCTTTTCGTTTTTGTTTTGGAACGAACAGGCCGCAAGCGATGCGACGCACGCAACGGCTACCAGAGCGCGAACCAGCTTCACTGAGAAACGACCTCCTTGATATCGGATGAAAATGCGACGAACTCGAGTTTGGGATTCCACTCTTGCGCCAGGCGCAAGCTCCACTCGCTTTCGAACAAGGCGACCGGGTGTCCATCCCAGTCCTCGACGAGTCGCGCGTTCGACGGGATCTGCGCCGACGCGATGTTGGCGGCATCGCCGCGCACGCGGCGAGCCAGCGAAAGCGCCAGGCGATCGAACACGGTCTTCGCGTTGTACTCCTCTTCGAGCCGGTATTTCGCGACTTCGAATTGCAGCTCGCCGACGACCGCCAGAATCGGCTCGGTTCGTGTCGACCCGTACTGGTAGAACACTTGCACCGCTCCCTCTTCGCGCAGCTGCGCGATGCCTTTTCCGAACGCCTTGTAGCTCGTAGTGTCGATACTACGGATCGCTGCAAAATGTTCCGGCTCGAAGGCTGGGATGGTTCCAAAGTCGACCGGGCGACCGTCGTAGAGCGCATCCCCGATCGCGAAAACGCCCGGGTTGGCCAAACCGACCACGTCGCCCGCGTAGGCCGTATCGATCGAAGCGCGCTCGTCGGCAAAAAGCTTCATCGCGCGCGAGAGTCGCACTTCTTTGCCGGTACGCGCGTTGCGGACCGTCATGTCGCGCTCGAACTTGCCCGAGCATACGCGCACGAAAGCGATACGATCGCGGTGCCGCGGATCCATATTGGCTTGAATTTTGAAAACGAAACCGGTGAATTCATCGTCATCGGGCGCGATTTGCGAACGTGACGACGGTGGCGGAGCCATTCGAACGAAGCGGTCGAGAAACGGTCGAACGCCGAAATTGGTAACCGCGCTGCCGAAAAAGACCGGCGTGACCTCGCCGCGTAACACCGACTTTTCGTCGAAACTCGCGCCCGCACCATCCAGCAGCGCTAGGCCGTCACGAAACTGCGACAGCGTCGTATCGTCGGCCAAGGATTGCAACACCGCGTCGTCGGTCGCATCGACGATGGTTTCGGCCGCGCGCGTCGCGCCGTGCGCCGAACGTTCGAACGCGTAGAGTTCCCGCGACGCCCGGTCGTACACACCGCGAAACGCATCGCCGCTGCCGAGCGGCCAGTTCATCGGGTACGCACCGATTCCAAGAATGCTTTCGAGCTCGTCGAGCAGTTCCAGGGGATCCCGGCTCGGGCGATCGAGTTTGTTCATGAACGTGAATAGCGGGATACCACGCTCGCGGCAAATCGCGAATAATTTTTTCGTTTGCGGTTCGACGCCCTTGGCAGCATCGATCAACATGACCGCGCTATCGGCGGCTAACAGCGTGCGATACGTGTCCTCGCCGAAATCTTGGTGGCCGGGTGTGTCGAGCAGGTTGAGGGTGTAGCCCTCATACGGGAATTGCAGCACGGTCGACGTGATCGAAATGCCGCGCTCGCGTTCGAGCGCCATCCAATCGCTTGCGGCCTGGCGTTGACGCTTGCGCGCCGACACCTGTCCGGCAACGTGGATCGCGCCGCCGTACAGCAGCAGCTTTTCGGTCAAGGTCGTTTTGCCGGCGTCTGGATGCGAGATGATCGCGAACGAACGCCGTTTTGATACTTCTTCTTCGATTTGATTCAAGGATGACTCGATTGGAGCGGTTGGTAGACGCGTAGTTCGCCGCCCCCACCAGTCGTTCGCAACAACGACAGCGTGCCGGCGGATCGGTACAAGCGCGCCGGCGGCGGGATTCGTAGAACGTCCCTTCCGCGGTGAACGTAGACTTCGTCATCGCGCACCAAAATCGTGCAATCGGCATATACGAGGTGGGCCGGGGGCGCAACCGGTGCGGAGCCGGCGGGCAGATGTGCCAACAGAAACGCTCGCGGACCGGTGTCGGTCCTGAGCTGTTCGAAGCATTCGGGAAGGGCGGCCAACGCCCACGGCGCATCCCCGGCGAGGCCGGATTGCGCGCGGGGGGTGCTCGACGCTTGCGGTTTGGGTGGACCGGAACCGCGGCCTTCGCCGACGTTGATCCGTAAGCGGTCGCGCAGCGCCCAGCCGGCCACGATGACCGCAACGCTGAGGACCAGCACCGTCGACAGGGCCAAATAACGAAGCGCTGGTGTCCCCTTTCTTAGCAATGATGCCCTCGAGCATCGACTTGATACTGTCGATAATGGCGACGCCTTCCTGCGGCGCATCCCATTGAAGGGCTAGCTTGCGCACGCCTGAACATCAGGAAACATGCGGAAGATTCTGCCGGCTTGACAGGCCCGTCGCAGCTTCACCTTCGTTGCGCGGCTACGGCCGAGCGCGCGCGGCCGCTACGGCACGCGCTCGGTGCGTTTCTGGCGGCAGTCGACGTCGAGCGCTCGAACGTCGACGACGTATTAACCGCCGTCGGCGAAGCGGTCGCCAACGTCGTCGAACACGCGTATCGTTACCAAACCATTTCGGATTTCGAGATGGAGCTGTTGGCCCGAGCCGATGATGGCAACGGTTTGAGCGTGGATGTCGTCGATCGGGGGCGCTTCCTCGAGCGTCCGCCGCTGCCGGACCGCGGGTTCGGCCTGATGATCGTCCGCGCCATCGCCACCCAAGTCTCGATCGATAAGAACGAGCTCGGAACCCGTGTCCGAATGGTGTTCGACTTTCGGCGGGGCGAGCGAGCCACCGAAGGGTAATATCCCGTCATGAACATCGTCGTATTCGGAGGGGATGCGCGTGCGAGAGCCGTTCGCGATCTCTTCGCCTCCGGAGGATATTCCGTCACCTCGGCCTTCGACGATACCGTCCCGGTCGCGGTCGTCCTGGCGGGCAGCCACTACGATTACGAAAAGATCGGCGGCGACGGCAGCGTTGCGTCGACGGTGCTCATCGATGCTACGGACGGCCGCTTCGATCGTTCCGAGCTCGACGAGGCGGGCGCCCGCGTCGGAACGCAGCGGCTGGTTCGCGCGTTGCTCGTGCTCCCGCAAGCCGGGGCGAACGTGTTGTTGTGCGCCGACGACCTGGAAGCGATGAAGCTTACGCAGCAGATTTTTCAAGCTTGCGGTTGCGTGCCGACGGATCGCGGACCGTTGAAGAATGCCGGCGAACTGCAGCCACCGGATCGTTCGCTCGATTCGGAATTCCACAAGCTCAAGTCGGCCAACACCGACACGGAATCGTAACCCGCAGCAAGCACTTTCAATGGATTTGCAGATTCGAGGACGCGTCGCGCTCGTCACCGGCGCGAGTTCGGGCTTGGGTGAGGCGGTCGCACTTTCGCTGGCCGCCGAAGGCGTTTCTTTAGCCATTGCGGCGAGGCGGCGCGACCGCCTGGATGAGGTCGTGCGACGCGCTAGAGCGGCCGGCGCAACGGATGCCCGTGCCTTCGAAGTCGATCTCACCAACCCGGACTCGGTCGTGCACCTGGTCGACGACGTCGGCAAGGCATTCGGCGACGTCGACATCCTGGTGTTGAATGGCGGCGGCCCAAAACCCGGAGCGTTTACCAAAATGTCGCTCGACGACTGGGATGCCGGCTACCGGGCCGTTTTGCGATCGATGCTCGAGCTGACGTACGCGTACGTGCCGAAGATGGTCGCGCGCGAATGGGGGCGCATCGTCGCGCTGGCGTCTTCATCGGTAAAGCAGCCGATTCCGAATTTGACGCTGTCGAACGCGTTCCGCTCGGCGCTCGTCGCGGCGCTGAAAACGTTATCGATCGAGGTCGCTTCGCACGGCGTTACCGTCAACTCGATCGCGACCGGGCGCATCCTGACGGAGCGATTACGCGAACTCTATCCGGATGAAGCGGCACTACACGCAGCGGCCAAAGCGGAGATCCCAATCGGCCGCGTCGCTACGTCCGAAGAGTTCGCGCCGATGGTAACGTTCTTATGCAGCAGCGCTGCCAGCTACATCACCGGTCAAACGATCGCCGTCGACGGCGACCTCATCGCGTCGGCGTACTAACCGTTTAATCCGGGGTTCCGAGCCAACGACACAATAAAACCAACGCTCCGAGCCCAAACACCCAGCCTACGAAGCCTTCCGCAACGGGACCGATTTCCCCGAGTTGCAGCCCGCCCGGGCCGATGCGTGCATCGCGGTCGCGCAGCAAGCCGACGTACGCGACGACATCGTTCACGCCGGAGTCCTCGATGACGTCACGTCCGAACCGCGGCATTACGCCGGGTCCGACGCGAACTGCTTCGGCGATTTCTTCCGGCGTCGCCACCAACAGCGACGGTGCAACCTCGGCGTAACCGACCGACGCGCCGCGGCCGGAAATGCCGTGACATGCTTGGCAGTTTTGCACGAACACGGTACGGCCGCGAACGGGATCTCCGTGGCCAACTATTGGTAATGCCGGATCGCCGCCTCCGGCATGCGTGACGTACGCCACGACGGCGCGAATCCGTGCGTCGTCCAGCAGCGCTCGCTGGCTCAGCGGTTGTCCGGTCGGAACCGCCGCCGGCATTCGCCCGGTGCGCAACATAAAGTCGGTGTAGGCAGCGCCAACGCCGGTGAGCGGCGGACCATCGGCGGTGCCGCGTAGCGAGAGTGCGTGGCACGAACCGCAACGTTGCGCGTACACACGCTGGCCCTCAGATAGTGGCTGCGACGACGCCGCGCTGCCCAGCGCGACCAACATCACGAAAACGAATGCGGCCGGCGCGATCAGGCGCATGCCGCACCCCGTTCGCGTGCGGCCCATTCGGCCGCCACGGCAATGAATGCGACGAACAACAAGGTGCCGCCGCCCAGCCACATGACCGCACCGGCGTTGCGTTGATCGGCCAATGCCTGCGCGACCGATTGCGCTGCCAGGTAATGCGGATATAGCACGCCGCGTGCACTCTGCAACGCGATCGCCAGAAACGCACCTTGCGGAATCGCTAGAAACAACAAAAGCAATCGGGCGGCGTAAGGAACCGGCCGCGGCAACGATCCGGAAGGCAGAACCCAAACCCAAAACAAGAATGCGCTGGTAACGAACGCGACGTGCTCCAGCACGTGGATCCACTCGTTTTCGAGCGCCGCTTCATACAACGGTGAAAAGTGCGCGCCCCACAAAACCGCTACGAAGACTAACAAAGCAACCGCCGGCGAAATAGCGACGCGCACGGCGGGCCGATGCAGTACGCGGCCGAACGCGCGCGCGGTTGCGGGCCGCGCCACGCCCGCCGCAAGCAAAAGCGGCGCGCCCAGCAACACCAGCGGCGGCCCGATCAGCGTCAACGCGACGTGCTGTGCCATATGCGCGGCAAATGACGCGTCCGCCAGCCGATCGATCCACGGCGACAAGGCAAATGCCATCGCGATCGTTCCGAGTGAGAACCATAGGTCATGCCAATACGAAAAAGTACGATAGGGAAAGCGACGGCGATATCCCGCAGCGCAAGACTCGTACGCGACAATCGCCACGAGCGTAAACCACGCTGCGATCACGGAACCTGTTCCTCATCGTATCCGCCGGCGGCGTTACGGCGCAGGCGGACGCGCGGCGACTGATGGACCCCTCCAGTTCGCTGCAGTTCGCGCGCAAAAACGTACGCGATCGCAAACGCGACCGGCGGCCCGACGACGCAGAAGATACGCCACGCGGACGTAAGCTGTTCTACCGAGAGGTGCAGATAGCGGGCCTGCACGTCGTCGCTGCCCGCCATCGTCAGACCCAGCGCTAACGTTAGCAGCGCGACGCCGATGCCCGTTCGCACCGGCGCGTCGCGCACGCGATCCAGTAAGTTGTGCGGGCGCCCGTCGTGCGTGAACGCGCGCTCGATATACGGCCAAGCGAACAACAGCGCGAAGACGACGCCGGGCAGCAATACGGCCGGGAAAAACGGCGATGGGACGAGATGTCCGAATAGATGGACCGCCCACGCCGGGCCCATGCGCAGCGCACCGTCGAGCCATCCCACGTACCAATCCGGCTGCGCCGGCGACATCGCCGTCGACGGTTCGTACGGTCCGTACAGCCAAATCGGATTGATCTGCGCAAACGCGCCGAGCAACACCAGCACCGTAAGTGTGCCGAGTCCGAGTGCGATCGATTTAGCGGTATATGTTGGGAACAACGGCGAGCCGACGACGTTGTCTTCGCGCTTGCCCGGGCCGCGAAATTGCGTGTGTTTTTGCCGCCAAACGATTGCTAAGTGCGCGCCGATCAAGCCGGCAATGAGCGCCGGCAAAATGAAGACGTGCGCGGTAAACAAACGGCCCGTCGTGTGCGGGCTCGGAAACGCCCCGCCCAGTAACAGAAACGACGCCCACGTGCCAACAATCGGAACCGAGAGCGCGACGGCATCCGCAATGCGCAAGCCAATGCCGCTGAGTAAATCGTCGGGCAACGAGTACCCGGTGAAGCCCTCGAGCATCGCGCACCCGAGGAGCGCTATGCCTGCGAACCAGTTGAGCTCGCGCGGTTTGCGAAACGCACCCGTGAAGAAGACGCGCGACATGTGCGCGATAATCCCGGCTAAAAAGAGCAGCGCCGCCCAATGATGAACCTGCCGCATCAGGAGTCCCGCGTCGATCGAAAAGCTCAAGTCCAGCGTGGATGCGTAGGCGCGCGACATCGACGTTCCGTCGAGCAGCGCGTACGGTCCGTGGTAGACCACCTTCAGCGGCGTCGGGTCGAAGTTCAAGGCCAAGAACGTGCCGGTCGCGATCAACACGGCGAAGCAGTACACATTGATTTCGCCGAGCATGAACGACCAATGGTCTGGAAATGCTTTGCGCAGCGCGTGTTTGAGAAAGTGCGACGTCCCCAGCCGGTCGTCGAGCCACGTTACGACCCGCTCAACCATGAGCCGGCCTCAGCCGCGTTCCCAAAAGCCTGGGCCGACCGGCGACGGAAAGTCGCCGGTCGCGCGCAAGAAACCCCGCTGGTCGACCGCGAGCGGCAGTTGGGGCAGCGCGTGATCGGCTGGCCCGGCGACGACGCGGCCGCCGTCGACCGCATCGAACAACGATTGATGGCACGGACAGAGCAGTTGGCGTGTCGCCGCGCGGTACAATGCAACCGGACAACCCGCATGCGTGCAAAGCTTAGAATAGGCGACATAGCCTTGCACGGCGTCCCCCACGCCTTCGGGCAATCGCACCAACATGGCTTGCGAGGCCGAGTCGCCCACCGCACCCTCCGGAAAAACCGTTACGGCGGAATCGACGTTCAAATCGGTTGCCAGAATCGGACGGCCGTCGTCGCGCACGAGCCGCGAGCCGGCGCCCCATCGCGTTTTGAACAACGTTCGGCCAGGCGCGGGCCCGAGCGAGCGAATCGGAAATAGCGCCGCTAATCCGAACGCTCCCAGCGCGGCGACGAGCAAGTTTACCAGTACGCCACCGCGCGTAACCTCTGCCTCACCTTGGTCGAGTTCGGCGATGGTATCGGCGCGGTCGCCCGCGCTCGATGGAAACGTATCGCGGGCATCTTCGGTTTGTTCCCGGTCTAAAATCCAAAACGCCCATCCCAACGCCGTCAACGTCAACCCGACCAATGCGACGCCCAGCGCCAGCCCTTCGAGTTGCGTTCCCGCATCGAGCGCGTAGGCGAACATAAATCCCACGCTGCCGGCGATCGAAAAGAAAAGGGCGCCGGCAATCGCGAGCTCGCGACGATTCAAACGATTCATCGGATCAAATAAATCGCCGACCAGAGCCCCAACCAGACGACGAAAACGAAATGCCAGTAATACGAAATTGCTTCGGCGCCGGCCAAATGGTTCGCGCGAATCGCGCGGCTGCGCAATCCCAGCCACAGCGCGGCCAGCAACCCAACCCCGGCTATCACGTGCAGCAAATGAAAGCCGGTCATCGTGTAGTAGAGCGAGCCGTAGGCGCTCGACGCGATCGTAAACGTATCGTGCGCGTAACCGTAGAGGGCGATTGCGACAAAGCCCAAGGCGCACGCCATCCCGACGCCGAGCCAGGCGCGCGCCGCACGAATCCGGTACCGGCTAGCCGCGCGGGTCATCGCAAACATCACCAAGCTCGAGACGAACAGCAATGCCGTTCCGATCGAGGAGTCCAACGTGTCGAGACGTACGTACGGCGGCGGCCAGGTGCCCGGGGCGGCCTGCTCGCGAAGATCGAAATACGCTGCGAACAACGCGGCGAAGAACATGAGCTCGCTGGCCAGGAACACGACCACACCGAATACGAGCGGATGGGCGCGAATCGGAAGACGGTCGCGTCGTACCGGTGAGACGCCGCCGGCGATGGACAATGCGCAAACTCCTTTGCGACGTTCTACCCGACGCTCGCATGGGTATAACCGGCTCAATGTCCGTCTTCGACCCCGCGACGTTACAGGGTCAGATGATGCGCGGCGATTGGCTGGTGTTTTTAGCGGCCTCCGTGGTCGTCGCCATCTTGGTATACGCGTTCATCCTCGCGCCGCTGGTTCTCTGGCGGCGGCGTTCGGAGGGCTTGCCGCCGCAGTTCAGCGGCAACGCGCCACTGGAAATCGGCGGCGTCGTCGTTTCGCTGCTGCTTGTGGCCGGGTTGTTCTACGTCACGTACGTACGCGAAATGCCGGTCGATGCGGTCGCGCCGCACCCGGACCACACGATCGACGTCACCGCGTTCCGCTGGTCGTGGGAGTTCGATTATCCCGGCTCCGGCATCCACGTCATCGGAACCCCGCAACGACCGCCCGAGCTCGTCTTACCGCGAGGCGAATCGTCCGAGATCGCGCTGCGAAGTGCTGACGTGACGCATTCATTCTGGGTGCCGGCATTCTTGTTCAAACGCGATGCGATTCCGGGCATGGTCAACCGTTTCGACCTAACGCCGGTGAAAAGCGGGCGATTTCGCGGGGTGTGCGCGCAGTTTTGCGGCCTCGATCACGCGCTGATGACGTTTACCGTGCGCGTCGTGCCGCCGGCCGCATATCGCGCCTGGATATCGTCCGGGGGGCGAACGCCATCGTGATCGAGTGGCTCACCACGACCGATCACAAGAAGATCGGCATCATGTACGTGGTGTGGACGTTCGCGTTCTTCTGCCTCGCAGGCGTCTTGGCGCTAATCATGCGCGCGCAGCTTTCGGCGCCCGGTTTGAGCGTAGTCACGCCGCATGCCTACAACCAGCTGTTTACGCTGCACGGCACGGCGATGATCTTTCTGTTCGTCGCGCCGTTTGGCATCGGTCTAGCGAACTTCTTAATTCCGTTGCAGATCGGCGCGCCCGACATGGCTTTCCCACGGCTGAACGCCACCGGTTTGTGGATGTTTGCGATCGGCGGATCGATCGTCTTGTCGGGAGCATTGGCGGCCGGCGGAGCCGCGTCGTCGGGTTGGACTTCGTACGCCCCGCTCTCCGAAATCGAAATCGCTACGGGCGCGGGCCAAGACCTGTGGTTGATCGGATTGTTGATGGTCAGCATCTCCACGATCCTGACGTCGATTAACTTCATCGTCACGACATTTTTGTATCGAGCTCCCGGCATGACGATGTGGCGTATGCCCATCTTCACTTGGGAAATGATCGCAACGTCGTTGCTGATACTGATGGCATTTCCGCCACTGGCCGCATGCTTCTTCATGTTGCTGATCGACCGTCACCTCGGCGGACACTTCTTCGACCCAAACGGCGGTGGCAGCCCGATATTGTACCAGCATTTGTTCTGGTTCTTCGGCCATCCCGAGGTCTACGTGTTGATTCTGCCGTTTTTCGGCATCGTCACGGAAATCGTCGCGGTCTTTTCGCGCAAACCGGTTTTCGGCTACGTCGGAATGGTGTTGGCGGCGTTCGCCATCGCGGGCCTATCCATGGGCGTCTGGGCGCATCATATGTTCACCACCGGTGCGGTCGACAATCCGTTCTTTTCGGCCGTTTCATTTCTGATCGCGGTTCCGACCGGAATCAAGTTTTTCAACTGGATCGGAACGATGTGGCGCGGTTCGATCGAGTTTGCGACCCCGATGCTATTTGCGATCGGCTTCATGCTCAACTTTTTAATCGGCGGCATCACCGGCGTGCAAATCGCTTCTCCACCGATCGACTACGACGTGCACGACAGTTACTTCATCGTCGCGCATTTCCACTACACGATCGCGGGCGGCAGCATGTTCGCGATCTTTGCAGCGCTGTTCTTCTGGTTTCCGAAAATGTTCGGCATCAAGTTGAACGAGACGCTCGGCAAGTGGTGCTTCGCGACGTTATTCGTCGGCTTTAACTGCACGTTTCTGCCGATGCACTTTATGGGTCTCGAAGGTATGCCGCGGCGCGTGTACACCTACGCGCCGATCGCGCATCTACCGATGCTCAATGCGATCGCCAGCGCGGGCTCTGTTATCATGGCGCTGGGCGTCGCGCTGTTCGTCGTCAACGTCGTCGTATCGGTGGCCCGAAGGCAAACCGCCGGCGACGATCCGTGGGGCGGATTTACGCTGGAGTGGCTCACTACGTCGCCGCCGCCGGAATACAATTTCACTTCGTTACCGTCGATTCGTTCCGAACGCCCGGCCTTTGATGTGCGCCATCCCGAGTTGCTACCTGGGGCCGGCACGTGAAAACCGGCATTTCGCTGTTCCTCAGCTCGACGGCGTTCGGCATCGCGATCGCGACGGCGTATTGGTTATCGTCGCACCACGTCGGCGGGACGATTCTGTTGGCGTTGATGGGCACCGGTCTGGCCTTCGCAGCTTTGTGGGCGCTCTTGGCCGAACGCGACGCCGATCTTTCGGGCGACGACCCGCGCATGCTCCAGTCGCAGGCAGCCGGAGAAGAAATCGGCATCTTCACGAGCGCAAGTGCGTGGCCCATCCTAATGGCGGCCGCAGTCGCCGTCACGCTGGCCGGCATGGTGTGGTCGATCCCGGTGCTCGTAGCCGGACTGATCTGCATTACGTTGATCGGTTGGCGATTGGGCGCCGAGAGCGCCCGTGCCGAGGGCGAACGTTGACGGCCGATCCGATCGTCGAAGCCAAAAGCGCGGGGCTGCACTACGTCAGCGACGTGCGGCCCGGAATTCGCCGTGAAAAGTATCGCGGAAAGTTTCGCTACGTCAAACCGGATGGAACGGTCGTTCGCGACGAAAGCGAGCGAAACCGCATCGCGCATCTCGCGATCCCGCCCGCGTACGAAGACGTTTGGATCTCGCCGGATCCGCGCGGTCACATCCAAGCCACGGGCCGTGACGCACGAGGCCGCAAGCAATACCGGTATCACGAGCGTTGGCGCGAATTCCGCGACGCCGCGAAGTACGACCGCCTCATGGAGTTCGCGAAGGCGTTGCCGGCGATGCGAAAAGCGCTCGAACACGATTTGGCTAAACGCGGCATGCCCAAAGAAAAAGTCCTAGCAGGCGTCGTGACGCTGCTCGAAACGACACTAATCCGCGTCGGAAACGAAGAGTACGCGCGCGACAATCAATCGTTCGGCTTGACGACGCTGCGTAACCGGCACGCACGCGTCAAGGGCGCTAACCTACGCTTCGAGTTCAAAGGCAAGAGCGGTTTACAACACCGCGTCGATCTGCACGACCGGAAGCTCGCGCGATTGGTCGCACAATGTCAGGAACTGCCAGGCCAGCATTTATTCAGCTACCTCGATGACGATGGGAATGCCGTGCCCATCGACTCGTCGGACGTCAACTCGTACATCCGCGAGATCTCGAACGCGGACTTCACCGCCAAAGATTTTCGCACGTGGCTGGGTACGGTACGCTGCGCCCAGTGGCTAGTGGAACACCCGGCCGAACTGCAGGCCGACCGCACGAAAAATGCCGTGGAGGCCGTTAAATTTACCGCCCTGCACCTACGCAATACGCCGGCCGTTTGCCGTAAATGCTACATCCATCCGGCCGTATTGGAACGGTACCTCGAAAGCGGCCGCTTGCAGCCGCGACGATCCCGGGGCGCGCAAGCGCTCCATCCCGAAGAACGCTTCGCGGTCGATCTGCTATCGCAACAACGAAAGGACGCATAATGGCTAGAGCAACGTGGAAACCGCACGAGAAACACGGCGAATTAACGAAACGGTCCGACCTTCCGGATTCGGTATTCGCGTTTCCAAAGGAACGCAAAGAACCGCTTACCGACGCGAAGCACGTGCGCAACGCCATCGCGCGATTCGATCAAACCGAAGGCGTTTCCGAGGCCGAACGTGAGTTGGCGTTCGCGAACATCAAAAAGGCCGCGAAATACTACGGCGTCGAGATGACCGAAAAGAGCGCGAGCGAACTCGGCAGCCGGCCCAAAACCGGTTTGACGACCGCCGGCCGCAAGAAAGCTGCGGCGCGTGGCGTCGCGACGCGTAAGAAACGTGCCGCGAGCGGGCGCAAGAAAACGCCGGCCGGTGCTGCTAAGAAATCGTCGGCGAAGAAGTCCACCGCCAAGAAATCCGGGGCGAAGAAAACCGCGCGCAAGAAAACTACGCGGAAGCGGGCTTAGTCTTCGGCGAAATTGTCGTAGACGAGCACGGTCGCCCAGCCGTAAGCGCAGCGCGGCACGATGTCTTCAATCCACGACGAAGCGGGCCAACTCGATGGATCGGTTTGGCCCAGTTTCGTTGCCAAACCCTCGCTCATCAACATCGTCAATCCGCCCAAACCGATACCGGCCCAAAACCACGGCACGCCGCGCATATACGGACGAACCATGCCGAACAACGCGCCCGAGCCGAAGCCGTCGGCGTACCCAAGCAACGCAGCGATACCGGCGCGCTGATTTTTGGTTCTGTCGTCGAGCTCTTCGGCCGGTTTGGCGAACTCGTCGTAGCCGGCGATGCCGGCCAGTTTGCGCACCATCTTATCGGGAAGCTCGCTGGGCGGTCGGCCGCGAACGGCCATATCGACGTATGTAACGGCATCTAGAACCGACGTTCCGGCGGCGCCGGCCAGCGCTCCGAGCAGCGTGCGCGACAAGACGTTCACGCGGGATTTATATCCGCTTCGACGCCCCGTCAAGCGGCTGCGGATCGGTAATGTGAACGACGCCGTTCACGCGCAGGCGCGCCGCACCGATCGCGGTGTCGCCCATTCCGTAAAAGACGTCGTAAACGTCGTCTCCCAGATCCGGACGTGGATCGAGACCGGTCGGAAAAACGACGTTATCGACGACGCCGATACGCTCGGCTTCCGTGGTCGGCGAAATCACCGGTTTGGGCGAGCGATAGACGATGCGATCGGGACGCTCGAGATCGTGAATAACGATGCCGCCGCTGTACGACAGTACCGGCGTTCCCAAACGGCCGCCGACGACATCCACACCGTGGAACAACGCCATCCATCCACGCGACGTTTTGATCGGCGGCGTGCCCGCACCGATCTTGATCGATCCCCACGCCGCATCGGGATGCATCACTTCGAGCGATTCGGCGACGCGAACGATGTTCGCGCGGTCTTCGAGGACCGCATCGAGCGGAATGTAGGCCAAGCAAATCGATTCGCGGTCGCTAAACGGCATCGCTTGGATCATCGGTATGGCGGCGCGGCCATCGACCGCCGAAAGATGTAACATCGGGCGATGGTACACCGCTAAGCTGCGCACACCCGCGGGCGAAAGCACTGGCTCGGGAAACATCGCGCCGTCTTTGTCGTCGCCGGCCGCGCCTTCAAATTCCAGCAAGCCGATCCGTTCCCAGTGATATGCGTCCTTGGATTGCGCCAGCGCCAACCGCGGCCCGGATGGGCCGAAAGCGGTGTACACCATGATATACGCTTCGAGCACTGGCACGTAGGTGACGCGCGGATCCTCACAACCGTAGCCGGGCTGCGGGCGCAGCTCATACGCAGCTTCCGGGACCAACGCGAAGTCCAGTCGCCGGACGTCGAATCCGCTCTCGCGTTCGGACGCGCGAACGATCCCGACGCGTGAGATATTCCCTTCGGCCACGCACCTTGGATACAACAACAGTTCGCCGCCCGGCGCACGCGCGGCGGCCGGATTCAGAATCCCACCGACCTCGTTCGGGTCGCCGTCGGGCTGAAGAACCGGTCCCAGCCGTTGGACGGCGACATCGATCTCCGGCGTCGACGCCGTTTGCGTTAGCTGATCGTTGACGGGCGCAGACATGGAGCGGAGCTATTCCCTCGAATTACGGCAGATAGGTTGTGGCAATCGCTTCGTCGCTGGGGGTGACCACGTCAACGCGGATTCCTCGCCGGTAGACGCTGTTCGGAACGATCCATAATGTATACGTGCGATAACTGGGCGAAGGTTCGCCACCGTCGGCCGGCTCCTGCTCGAAACCCACCACGCGAACCCGTTGATCGTTGGCCCGGATCGATTCGATAATTTGCTTGTAGCCGGTGCGCGTGTGCGGTCCCATCAGCAAAATGACGCCGAACTCACCGCGAAAATGCACGGGGGCGTGCAGTCCCAACTTGGCGAGGTCGTCGTTGTTGCGGACGATGACGATTTGATCGCCCCCCGGGACGGTCGTCGTCCCCTGCGCCAGGGTGTTGACGCGCACCTCCCGGCAGCCGGTGAGCAGCAACAGCAGGACCAGCGCGGTCAAGCGTTTCACGGCCCTCGGCTTCGCCCGTCCGCGTTCGGCCGCCCCCTCCACAGGCGCCTTTTCACAAGCCTCCAATGTCATTGTGGCATGCGAGAAGTGGGATTACGCTAAATAGCGCCGATGAAAACTCTGCGTCGATTGGCGCTAGCAGCCGATTTTGTTGCCCTGGCAACCGTGGTGCTGGGAAGTTGGACCCGCATCAACGGCGCCGGCGAGACGTGCCCCGATTGGCCGCTTTGCCACGGCCGGCTGGTGCCATCGTTGGCGGACGGTACGATTTGGGAATGGGTGCATCGCCTGCTCGCATTTTCGGTCACACCGCTAGTAATCGCGTTGCTGGTGGTCGCGTGGCGGCAACGGCGACGGTCGCCGTTTGTGGTGCCGGTAATGTCGTTTATCGTGGCCCTGTTCGTGGTGCAAGTACTGCTCGGCGCGGCAACCGTCAAACTATTTAATAGCCCGATGTCGGTGGTGCTCCACTGGGGCACCGCAATGGCATTCGTGGCGTCGCTATCGGCCATGGCGATCTTTGCATCGGCGGCCGAAACCGCCGACGACGCGGGCGGTCGGCGGGGTTTGGCCGGCGTCGTCCCCGGGGTCGTCATTGGGTTGACCGCGGCCGTCGCGTTCGTGACGATGTGCGTCGGCGCGTACGTCAGCTCGAGCGGCGCGGGGCTGGCATGCCTGGACATTCCGGGTTGCGCCGGAAACGTGATCGTTTACGGCAGCGGGCAGTTCGTGCAGATGTTGCACCGCGGCTTGGCGGCTGCCACCTTGCTTTTCGCGGCCGCGTCGCTTGCCATCGTGTGGGCGGTTCCGGCTTCGCGACAGACCCGCGCGGCGGTATGCACCGGAGTCGCGCTGGTTCTCGTGCAAGTACTGCTTGGCTTGTTGAACGTGGTATTGCGGTTGCCGACCGACCTGCGTGAAGCGCATGCGGTGAACGCGGCGCTAATGTTTTTGGCATTCGTCGTCGGCGCGGTCTTTGCGGCGCTCGATTCGATTCGCGCGCGAGCCGGGACGGCAGCCACCGCGTGAGCCATATCCGCGGCATCGTCGCCGACTACTACGAACTTTCCAAGCCCCGTATCATCTTGCTGCTGTTGATTACAACGGCAGCCGCTATGGCTATGGCCGCGCACGGCTGGCCGCCGATCGGTATCGCGCTGTTGACGTTGCTCGGTGGCGCGCTATCGGCAGCATCGGCCGGCGCGTTCAACTGCGTCTACGACGCCGATATCGATGCGATCATGCGACGCACGCAGGAGCGTCCAATTCCTCAGGGTCGCATTTCGAAACGCGCGGGGATCGTGTACGCGACCATCGTCGGCGTAATCGGCTTCGGTATTTTATACGCCTTCGTCAATCCGCTAACAGCGTGGCTGTCGCTGGCCGGCAACGTCTACTACGTCGTCATCTACACGATGTGGCTCAAGCGTTTGACGCCGCTCAACATCGTGATCGGCGGCGCGGCCGGTGCCGTCCCACCGCTGGTCGGTTGGGCCGCCGTTACCGATTCGATCGGCGGACCCGCGTTAGGATTGTTTGCGCTGATCTTCTTGTGGACGCCGCCGCATTTCTGGTCGCTCTCGCTGATGACCGAGTTAGATTACGACCGCGCGAAGGTTCCGATGTTTCCGAACGTCTACGGCCGTCCGCGCACGAAACGCGAGATCTTTTATTACAGCGCCATTTTGGTGATCGCGTCGCTTGCGTTGTATCCATTGCACGTCATGGGTGCCGTGTATTTTGCAGCCGCTGCGGTGTTGGGCGCGATCTTTCTGCTTGACGCGGTCCGGACGTGGCGTGAAACCGATGGAACGTTGGCGGCCCGCCGGCTCTTTAAGTTTTCGTTGTTGTACCTGGCGTTGATGTGCTTGGTGATGGTCGTCGATCGCATCATCGTCGCGTGAGGCCGTTACTGGCCACACTGGCGTTAGGCGTCTTCGCCGGCGCGCTCGATCTGAGCGTACTTTCACCCGCACTTCCCGCACTGGGCCACGACTTCAACATTCAGACCGCCGATTTGGCCTGGGTCTTCACGCTATATCTATTGGTCACGGTGATTTCTATCGCGGTCGCATCCGCGTTGGCCGATCGCTTCGGGCGCCGGCCAGCGTATCTCGGCTGCATCGCGCTGTTTGCGATCGGGAGCATCGTGGCGATGGCCGCGCCGAACTACGGCATCTTCCTGTTCGCGCGAGCGCTTCAGGCTCTCGGAGCCGGCGGCATCTTCCCGGTGGCGACGGCCGCAATCGGCGATGCCGTCCCGCGCGAGCGACGCGGCGCGGCGCTGGGAATGGTGGCGGCAACCTGGGGACTGGCAGCGGTTATCGGCCCGTTGTTCGGCGGCCTCGTCACGCACTTCGTCTCGTGGCGCTGGATTTTCTTGCCGAATATTCCCCTGGCCGCGCTCGTGTTCTGGCTCGCGATGAAACACGTGCCGGCGTTGGCGCCGCGTAAACAGCAGCCGATCGACGTTATGGGCCTAGCGTTCTTGTGTATCGGGTTGTTGGCCGTTACCGATAGTTTGATCGAGGAACACTTGCTATTGGGAATCCTCGGCGTCATCTGTCTGGCGGGTTTCTGGTTGTGGGAACGCTACGGCGCCCGCTTTCCGGTCGTGCCGCCGATGTTGTTGCGCAACGTACAACTCGCTAAGACCTACGGGCTCGAGATCGTCATCGGGATTCTCGAGGGTTCGTTATTTTTCGTTCCAACGGTGTTGGTTGGCGCGCAACATCTCTCGTACGTCGCCGCCGGATCGATCGCATCGCTGGGCGCGCTCGCCTTCGTGATCGTCATCCCAATGTCCGGACGCGCGATCGACCGGGTCGGAAGCCGTGACGTGCTCCTCGTCGGAACGGTTGCCGTCGAGGTGGGATTGGGATTGTTCGCGCTAGGGTTCAGTTCGATCTGGCTTTCCGTGTTGGCGATGCTCGTGGCGGGCGCCGGATTCGGATCGCTGCTCGGCGCGCCGACGCGGTATATCGTTACCAACGAAACGCACGCGCATACGCGCGCCATCGGCGTCGGATTGCTCAGCCAGTGCTTGATCGTCGGTCAGATCGTCGGGTCTTCATTGGCGGGCGGCATCATCGGAATGGCCGCGCAAGAGACGATCGGTTACCGCCAAGCGTATCTGGCGTTTTGCGTCGTGGCGTTTATCGCGCTGGGCCTGTCGGCTTCGATGAAATCGCGCCGGCAAGAACGTCGCGAACCGATGGGGGAAGCGGCGTAGCCGGGCGCGATGAAGCGCTTCGGGCCGCTCGACCGGCGCGCGTACGGGCTCGCGCACCGCGCATGGACCGATCGCGAACGTAGCATCGTCGCGCGCGGCCTTAGTGGCCGCATGGCGATTGCGATCGAACCGCTGCTCGGCGCGCTATTCTTCGCGCTCCTGACTTGGGGAATCGTTTGGCGCGCACATCACGTTGCGAGCGATGCAACGCTGGTGAAAATCGCGCCGATTTTTGCGGTTGGCGCTATCGCGTTTCTTGGCTATTTGGTCGCGGTGATGGTCGCCCCGCTGGCCGCGTATCTGCAAACGTTCAAGCCCATCTACATCCTCGATGGATACGTTCGCTATCGCGGTCGCGACGAACGTTCCCGCCAGGATGCGTCCGGTTACGCAGCCGCATTGTTTCCGGACCGTACGGTCGCATGCGAGTGGGAGTTCTTAGGTACGTCGACGCTCGAAGACGTGACGATCCCATCGATGATCGAGTTTTCGCTCTACGCGGGCATTCACAAGATCGATGGAAGGCCAACTGGGCTCTTACCGGACGGCGTCTTACCAACGCTGGCCGTCGGCGTCGCACGCGAACGATTTAGAAAATAGCGTTAGTGCGAACGTTCGTTAGTTCGCCTAGTAAAGCGAGCTTGCTGAAATATTTCGTGCTGCGCTTCGTTTTCGAAGCAAGATAATAGGCCGGACGAAAGAACCATGCCGCCGGGACATAAGTCCCAACGCCACCTTGTGGGTGAGGAGGCCAACAGGAATGGTTCAACCGACGCTTCGCAGCGTGCCGGCGGTGCTGGCTTTAAGCGCATTGTGCGCATGCCAAGGCGGATTCGCATCGCAATCCGCGAGCCCCAATCAAACCTCGGCTCTGCCAGTAACCAACGCGAGCCGCCCAGACACTACTTCGATGCTTGGGTGCCCGTACCCGAGCGGGAATGTCTATCAGACGTCGATCCTCAACGCGGCTCCCATCTCGAACAGTTACAAATACATAACCGCCGTCATGGCGGCGCCCGGCGGATCGGGCGGTTTCCAAGCATGGGTTAACACCCAGGACATCAACTCGGCTAACAACTCGACGCCGACTCTCACCGTTCGATCGTCGAACAGTTACGACCATCCGTATTCGCCGGTCCCGTGGACTTCGAGTTTCTTCATCGAGAAGGATGGAGACCGCCACTCGGAAGTTCTCAACACACAATCGTGTCAATACTACGAAGCATATTCGACCGTCTACAACGGCAGCTACCTTACCGTGTACAACAACGAACACATCGACCTAACGAAACCGTTCGTGCAACCGACGAGCGGCGCGCTCTCGACCGCAACGGGAATACCGTTAGGTCTACTTGCCGTACGACCGGAAGAGCTTGCCGCCGGCGTGGTTACGCACGCGATCGGCTGGGACGCCGTCTCGGGTTCGATGAACGGCGTTGCGGGCGCAGCATGCGTTTCTCCGGCCGGGAAGAGGAACTGCACCGACGGCAACAAGTACCGAGGACCGGTCGGCGATCTTCCGATGCCGTACGGTTCGCACGCGCGACTAAAATCGTCGTTCAATATCTCCGGTTTCAGCCGCGAAGCGAAGATCGTCGCTACGGCCATGCAGCAATACGGACTGTATGTCTACGACACCGGATGTTGTAACGCGATCATCATCGAGCAAGACTCCACCGGAAAGCCTGTCTGGACGAGCCAGGACAACAACAATCTGAAAACGATAACCCCGGCGGATTTCGATATCGTCGCCCCGCCGAACTAGTCGGCGTCTCTAGGAGACTCTGCAGCGCAGCAGATGGGTCGAAAGCTCATCTGCTGTTCGCTGGGCGGGTTAGCGCGAGGCAGCGCGAAGCCCGCAACGTGAACATCACGCTTCGATCGACGCTGCATCTGGCTTGTATTTCGGCGCTCTTCGCGGGCATTGGACTGCTGCCGATGCCGGCGCGCGCGGACACCGCGCCTTTGTCTGTGGGCTCGCAATACGGCACCACGCATGTGTACGTTGCTCCGGCCGACTTCGACCGGTTCGTCGCGAGCTTCAAGGCGACGTTCGACGGAACTGGTCCACCCAAAAGCATCGTCACGGTAACGCCGACCGCCAGCAAAGAGATCTGGCAGCCAATCGTCTCGCCCTACGGCTCGGTTTCGGTATTTGCGTTTACGTCGCCGATTCCGTACCCGTTCGGATCCGAGCGCGGCGGGTATCTCGTTTCAAATTTCGACCAAGCGGTGAGCGTTGCTAGCGACAGCGGCGCGAACATTCTGGTCGCACCGTTTCCCGACCCCATCGGCCGCGACGCGATCGTTCAATGGCCCGGCGGCGTGGAAATGCAACTCTACTGGCACACTACGACACCGCACAATGCTCCGCTCGCGACCGTTCCGGAAAATCGCGTCTACATATCGCCGGATGCGGTCGATTCGTTCGTTCGCGACTTCGTGCGCTTCTCGGGAGGTACGGTGACCTCGGATGATGCGAACGCTCCGGGCGTTGAAATCGGCACCCGAGGGCAGTCGTATCGACGCATCCGAATCGAATCAGGGTTCGGAAAAATAACCGTGCTGGCGACGAACGGCCAACTGCCATATCCATACGGTCGGGAAACGACCGGGTACGAGGTTCCTAACCTCGACGACACGCTCGCAAAAGCCCAGAAAGCGAGCGTTACCGTTCTCGTTCCGCCGTACGCATCGGTCGGACGACGTTCGGCGATCGTGGAATTCCCCGGCGGCTACATCGCCGAGATCCACTCGCCGTTATAGCTTGACGTTCAATATGGGGTGGAAGCCTACTCGTGCAGGTTACCGAGCGGCACGCGCATCGAGCTGGCGGCCGGCCAATGGTGGCCGTTTCCGGCCAGCAGCACGACCGACGCACCGATCGCAAAGATCATGATCAAGCCGATGATCCCCGAGTAGACGATCGTTTTCGGAATGCCCTTACTCTGCGGGACTTGGCTGAAATCGAGGTATTCGGAATCCGGTACGATCATGGTCACGCCGCCTTCCCAAAGTTGCCGAGCACGCCCGCGCCGGCGAAGATCGCAAGAAGCGCTCCGAACCCCAACAAGAACAACATCAGTTTGAAGACCTGGTTTTCAATGCCGGGCGTCTTCCAATCTTTCCAGAGCGCGTAGAACGCGATGACGCCGACGATGATGCCGCCGATTATCGCACCGGTTCGCTCGAGAATCACCCAATCGAAATGCATCGTCGCTCCCTAGATAAGATAGAAGATCGAGAAGAGCAGCACCCAGATGACATCAACGAAATGCCAATATAACGTGCCCGCGGTGATACCGAAGTGCTTCTGACCTTGGTAAACTCCAGCCGCGGATTGCATCAGCAGCACCGTTAGGTAGCAGACGCCGACGAAGACGTGGAAGCCGTGCATGCCGGTGAGCGTAAAGAACGACGCGCCGAAGATTCCGCTGCCGCTCCACGTGATGTGGTGGTTGACGATTAGGTTAGTGTATTCGTAACCTTGACCGCCGAGAAACCCCGCGCCCAAGATAATCGTCGCGACCAAACACAGCATGTACTTCATGAAGTTGCCGTGCTTCCAGTTCTCGAGCGCGTAATGCATCGTCGCGCCAGACCCGAACAGCAACACCGAGTTCCACGCCGCGAACGGTACGTCGAGACGCGGGATACCGGGCGGCGGCCAACCCTGGCCGCTGTTGCGCAAATACAGATACGCGAAGATGAACGACGAGAACAGGACGCAGTCGGAAACCAGAAACAGCAGAAACCCTTGTAGGCGCAGGTCGCGTGTTTCGATATACAGCTGATCCGGTTCGTCGGCGTGCACGCCGCCGTGCGGCAGGGTAGCGACAGCCATTATTAGTGCGCTCCGGCCGCGACCGGCGGCGGCGTGTCGTCGAGCTCGTGTTCCAACCCCTTATACGGAAGCGGATGCGAGAAGTCGTACGGCAGCCCATACACCGTCGGGATGTGCTTGAAGTTGTAGTAATGCGGTGGCGACGGAATCATCCACTCGAGCGTGCGGCCGTTCCACGGGTTCGGTCCCGACGGTTTGCCGAAACGTGCGCTCCAAATGACGTTGTAGAAGAACACCAGCAAACCGATCGCCATCACGTACGACGAGATCGACGCGAAGCGGTTCCAGAACTCGAACTGCGGATCGTAGGTGGCTACCCAGCGCGGCATACCTTCGACGCCCAGCCAGTGCATCGGCAAGAACGTTCCGTTGAAGCCCAGGAAGAACAGCCAGAAGTGAATCTTTCCGAGCGTCTCGTTCATGAGGCGTCCGGACATCTTCGGGAACCAGTAGTACATGCCGGCGAATACGCCCATCATGCTTCCGCCGACGAGCACGTAGTGGAAGTGTGCGACGACGAAGTACGTGCCGTGCACGTCGAGGTCGTACGGCACCGCCGCAAGGAAGATGCCGGTGATACCGCCGCACGTGAACAGGGCAATGAATCCGATCGCGAACAACATGGCGGTCGTAAGATGGATCTTCCCACCCCATAATGTCGCGGTCCATGAGAAGATCTTGATGCCGGTCGGCACGCCGATCGCGAAGGTCAAGATCATGAACGGCAGTTGAAGATAGGGCGCCAGGCCCGACGTGAACATATGATGCGCCCACACCATGAAGCCCGCTAGCGCGATGGCCATCGATGAGAACGCGATCAACTTATAACCGAAGATCGGCTTTCGTGCGAATGTCGGCAGCACTTCGGAGATGATGCCGAAGGCCGGCAGAACCATAATGTAGACAGCCGGATGCGAGTAAAACCAGAACATGTGCTGCCAAAGCACGGCGCTTCCACCCTTGGTCGGGTCGAAGAACGGCACGCCGAATTGGCGCTCGATAAACAGCGCGGCGAGCGCGGCGGCCAGGGCCGTGGTCGCGATCATCAGCAGCGGCGCGGTCGCGAACTGCGCCCAACAAAACAGCGGCATGCGTGTAAAGGTCATGCCCGGCGCGCGCATCTTCAGCAGCGTGACGACGAAGTTTATGCCCGTCATCGTAGAGCTGACGCCGACTAAGAAGATTGCTGCCGCCCACATCGATGTTCCGGCGGCGCCTTGCAGCGAAATCGGCGGATACTCGGTCCAACCGGCGGTCGGCGCACCCATCAGGAACGACGAGAACAGCATCAGACCCGCGACCGGGAAGATCCAGAAGCTCAGTAGGTTCAGCCACGGAAACGCGACGTCGCGTGCACCGATCTGCAACGGGAAAACGAGATTGCCGAAGCCGCCGGTCAACAGCGGGATGACGACCAGCCACACCATCGCGCTGCCGTGGATGCTGTAGACCTCGTTATACGTGTCGGGAGAAACGAAGCCGCCGTTCGCGTTGAGCAGCTGCGTACGAATCGTTTCGGCGAGCAGACCGGCCAGGATGAAGAACACGAAGGCGGTGATGATGTACTGGATACCGATGATCTTGTGATCGATCGAAAAGACATATCGCCGAACGAATCCCTGCGGTTCGGGATGGATATGATCCGCGATGCCGCCGTGAGGTAATGCTGGTGCTTGAATGGCCATGATTCGTTCTCCGATTACTTCAGGGTATTCAAGTACGCGACCAGATTCGCGATGTCTTGATCCGAGAGTCCGTTGGTGGTTGCGTTAGGCATCGTTCCGATGCTGCCGGTATACCCGGTTTGCAGAATCTTTGCGACGTTAGCCGGCGTGGCGGTGTCGCCGTTCACGAGATTCGGGTGACCCGGGTCGTGCAGCACGGCCTTCAAACCCGGTCCGACGATGCGCTGATCGAACGGTCCGGTCGAGTGACACGCCGAGCACTTCTGTTGAAACAGCGTTTGCCCAGCACCGACGTTGCCGCTTGCAAGATTTACCGCCGAACCGTTACTCGACGGCAGCGCGTTGCTCACGTGCGCGTTCTTCGTTTGCGCGGCGTGATACCAAGTATTGAACTTGTCCTGGCTTTCGATCACCAGTACTTGCTTGTTCATCTGGCTGTGCAGTACGCCGCAGAATTGCGTGCAAATAATTTGATAGCGGCCTTCGAGTCGCGGCGTAAACCGAATTTCCGTGACGAGGCCGGGAACGGTGTCGTTCTTGAGGCGCATCGCCGGCACCCAGAACGAGTGGATCACGTCCGAAGACGTCAGGTTGAGCGTCACCGGCACGTTGATCGGCAGATGCATCTCGTCGCTAATCTCGCCGTTGATCTGTGGGTAACGGAACGTAAAGTTGAACTGGTGGCCGATCGCTTCAACCACCACCCCGTTTTCCGGCTCGAGCATGATCTCGTACCAGATTTTGACGCTAACGACCGACAGTAGCACGACGAACAGCGTCGGGATGACCGTCCACCAGAACTCGAGCTTGTGGTTGTCGTGGATCTGGACCCCGATCGCATCGGGCGGGTCGCTCTTGCGAGCCCGGAACGCGACCACGAAATAAATCAGGTAGCCCGCGATGAAGATGTACAGCGCCGTGCCGGTCGCCGCCATGAAGCGGAAGAGCGTGTCGACTTGCCGCGCCGTAACGATGGCGGCCGGCAGATATTGCTCGATCGGGAGCCAGTACCAAAACGCAAAGCCAATGGCGCCCAATACCGCGAGAAACACGGTGACCATCCAAAACTGGGCTCCAAGCCGAACTGGCGGCGCTGTCTGCTCTACCAACGAATTCCCTCTCCCGAGCGCTCTCTGTCTAGACTATAAGGAAGCTTCGTGCGGCGCATCTACTTTGGGCGTTCTGACGAAGCGTCGGCAGACCCTACAAAGCGTTGTACGAGCCAATCCACGTTGGTAATTGCGGTGCCGACGACCACCGCGTCGGCGCCATGCTTCAACGCCTCGCGCAGTTGCACCGGATCGTGCACGCCGCCTTCGCATACGACAAATGTGTCTAACGCCGACATGCGCTCGACGAGTTCGAGGTCGGGCAAAACCCGGCCGGCGGTTTCGCGCGTGTAACCGCTCAACGTCGTTGCGACGATGTGCGCGCCGGCTTCGCTCGCACGTAACGCATCGTCAAACGTCGCACAGTCGGCCATTGCTAGTCTGCCCGCTTCGACGGCCGCGGCAACGAGGTCGGCGATGGTGCTCCCATCCGGGCGCGCTCGACCGGTCGCATCGAATGCGACGATATCGGCACCGGTCGATGCGACCGCCCGCACGTCATCGATCGTTGGTGTGATAAACGGCTCGAAACCCTCGTACGCGACCTTGACGAGCCCGATCAGCGGCGCTACGAACGCCGCGCGCATGGTTGTTAGGCATGCCAAACCGCGTGCGCGTATGCCAACCGCCTTATTCGCGATTGCGGCTTGGGCCATTGCGGCGAGCACGTCGGACCGGTCGATAGCCGAGCCGTCGTACGCTTGCACCGATACGATCAGACCGCCGCGTAATTTTTCAAGAACGGCGCGTCCGCCGGCCGGACCGGTCATCCGCGGGCGGCGCGGATCGCGAGCAGTAACGCTCCCTCGGCCGGGGTGCGCTTGGCCGGAACCACCCGCACTCCAAGGCGCTCGATGGCCGAACTGATGCGCTCGCGATAATCGGCGTTGACGAACATCCCGCCGATCAACGCCACGCGCGGCTGCGCCCCGCCGCGAACCGCAGCCCCGACGAGTTCGGCCAGACGCTGCGAACCGCGTCTCGCCAGATGGTCGAACGGTGGCGCCTGCAGGACCATCGGCGCGTACGACGCCAACCGGTCGCGGGTCAACCGTCCCGAGTGTGTCGCCGACACGATCTCGCGCAGCGAGTCGAAGCCAAAGTACTTGCGTATCCCCGCCGACTGCGTGTCCAGCGGCCGGCCATCGTCTTCGTGGCGCATCAGCTGCGATAGCGCTTCGCGCACGAGCCAGAACGCGCTACCCTCGTCGCCGAACAAGTAGCCCCATCCACCGTAGGTTTGCGCTTCGGCCGAATCCGCGTACGCAGCATAGACCACCGTGCCGGTTCCGGCGATGACGACGATCCCGCCTTCTTTATCGAATGCGCCGGCGAGCGCGATGGGCGCATCGTGCAGCAGTATCGTTTCGCTCGCGTTAAGGTCGGGCGACAGCCCCACACAGGCGCCGCTATAACCCGAAACGCCCGCAACGACCGTATCGAACGCTGTATCGTCCGATAGCCCCGCGTTAGCCACCGCGGCAGCCAGCGCGCCACGCAGCGCATCGCGTAAGCGCGTCGAGGTTGCGTCCGCACCAACTTCATCCGCACCGCCGACGGCGCCGCGTCCGAGAACCTCTCCATCGCCGGTCCCGACGACCGCCCTGGTCGAACTTTGTCCGCCGTCAATTCCGGCGAATAATGTAGTAGCGCTCATTATTGTGTCGGCTCGTTCGACAGCTTGCTTGCAAATGCATGGGCGGCAGCTTCGCGTTCGCTCCCCGACGAAAATCGCGCTACTTCTCCGATGTGCTCGCGATGATGGTACAACTCGTGGCCGATTGCCAATTCGACAAATCGCTCTCGTTCGGCGACCGGCAACGATTCCGCAAGCCGGCGGTTAACGCGAATTTCCGGAACGGCCGGGTCGTACTCGGCGCGCAGCTCGCCAGAGCTCCAGGCTCCCATGTCTACAAGCCGCACGGCAACGCCATATTCGCGGGCCGATTGAGACGCTCGATTCAATCCGCGAGCTTTATTGGACTGACGATCGTCTGGATGGCTGCGTTCGGACGCAGCGGTTGGCAGATCATTGCGATAAGCGTATTGATGTTAAACGACAGCCGGAAGCGGTCTTCTTCTGGGATCGAGAACGTAAAGCTCTCGGAAAAAACGCGCTTGCAGTTAAGCACTTCGACTTCCAAGCGAGCCCGGTACTGACCGGTGCGCCATACAAATATGCCGGTAAGCGCAGCCCGCGCCTCCGCGATAAACGGAGCGTCCATCGAACGATCGTAGAGATCTCGTCCAAACTTGGCGAGCTTTTCATCCTGGGCGTTAGCATCCGCGTCTTCCCACTCCGAACGCTTCGTTTGAGCGTTTTCGGTCGCAAATGCCATCCAAGCTTGTCCCAACCGGGAGCTTATCGACGCGAGTTCGGAATTGACGGCGTCGTTCCGAAAGAGCACGTTGAACGAGACCGCAACGTCGTCCTCGACCAGGAACGGTAACCACAACGTACCCCGCACATCGGCCCCGCCCGCAAACGCGCTTCCTATCTCGAGAACTCGATTGTAGACCGGAGAAAGTACGTACTCACCAGCGTTTTCAGGCAGCCAAAGATGGATGCGAAGTTTGTTGATTACGGATCTCGCGTGTTCGTTGTTGATCGTTCCAACTATCCCAAGCGTCGGTCCAAAGTCGGCAAAACCAATCTCCAAGAGGTAGCTGTCGGTGAGCAGTACATCGATCTTGCGCGGTCGCAGAAACGAGTGCAACTCCGGACGAAACGCCGCGACGAACGCAATCGATATCGAAACGATGGTTCCAACGTCGTTCCAGTGACTTGCGAACCATGAATCCGCGGCGAAGTACAGGTGAAGCACTATTAGAGCGGCGCTCGCTGCCGGAGTGCCGCTTCCGGAACCGGCGAGAACTGAGCGTATGCGTCGTCCGCCGCGTCCGTTATCGGTAGTTTATCGAATGTCGCGGCGGCCTCGGCGGCGCTTTCGGCCTCAGCCGGGTCGGTCCATCGTATCGGCATTCCGGGCATTTCAGGTGCAGTGGGATTCCCGTCGAAACTTCGCTCGCACAGATATTCGTACGCGTCTTGCTTGAGCCAAGGATATGGCGAGTAACCCCTTTGAAATAATTTCGTCCAACGGATCGTCGATTGCATCGTCGACAAATACCGCCACCAGCGCTGCTGTCGCCAAGCCGGCGTATCGCTAGAGGCGAAATCCCCGCCGACGAATTCTTCAAGAAGCGTTTGACCGGCGAGATCGCCGCGCGCTATCAAATCGCAGATCTGCGGCTCCGTCATGTTCAAATTGAGGCCGCCTTCCTCGGTCGGCAGTCGAATTCCGATCGTGCGGCTCGTGTTTCCAGGCAACGCACCCAGCGTTGTATCTTGCCACGTTCTCATGGAATCGATCATCGACGACAAAAACTGCAGCAGCGAGCCGCGCTTTCCGGACAGCGGGTAGTTGCATTCGAGCGGCACGGCGGGTTGCTCGCTTTCTAGGAACGCGTCGCTCGACGGAATCGGGGTGATGACCTTATCGCCGTCCATCACTTGCATCGTCCCGTCGCCCAGCAGATCGAGCGCGAACGTCGGCCATCGCGGCAACGGACTGTCGAACAAGTGGATCGGAAAGTTGCTACTCAATCCGCCATCTGAAAACCACATCGGTTGCAGCCCTTTTGTGGGGTCCGGCGCCCAAAGCCGCACCGCACAAAATAGAATCGGAAACGACATGCTCAGCCGCACGGCAACGACGACCGGCAAATCGTCGCCGGTCGGTAACCCGTATATAGGTGCGATACCTAATCGTTCAGCGCAGTCTTGCAGTTCGCTTGGAACGGGGCAGCCGGTCCGTTTAAGATGCGCTACGATCTCCGGAGAAAAATACTTCGACAACTCCGCTTCGCTGAAATACAACGTCGGACGATCGGGCCGGCGCTCTGCCGTACATTCGACGCGCCCGGCATTCCGCGAGTCAAACGGCAGGCCAAAGGGCCGGCTGAGCGTCAAGCATGTCGTAACCGTCTGGAAATCGATACTCGCGGCGCCGTCATCTTCGTACCACTCGGGAAACTTCGCCTTAGAAAGGTCGCCGATCGTCAGCGGTGGATCTGCTCGACCACGTCCGGCCGCGCGAGCGATGAACGCTTCCAGCCAGTTAAATAACGGCGGCGTATCCTCGGGCTGTAAGCCAGTGATGTCCTTTCCATCGCGCTGTAAATCCGCAAGGTCTGCCTCGAACTTCTTGGCGGCAGCGCTGCTATATGCGTGACAGAACCCGTAATCATTGTTCGTTAGGACGATGTAATAACGAACCAGCGCGGCGACCACGGCGCTTACCGCGAACAGTAACATCAAGAGTATGGTGGGAATTACGCCATGCGCAAAATCGTCCCAACGCGTTGCTTGAGGAAGCGGCGACCATCGAAAACTGTAAGCCACGATCGCCACAGGAATCAGCGCTTGCCACCACGACTCTTGCGCCGCCGCGAGAATCGCACGCATAATGCGTAGTGGGAGGCTATCGCTACCGATCAGCTTCAGCGCGATGCGCAGAAGTGGCGCAGCGACCGGGTCGGCTGCAAACAAGTGGAGCAGCGATTTACCGCGCGAGAGGAACGCCGGAAGCGCGTCGAGCGCTTCGTATCCGGCACCGCTGCCGGTCTGCCGGCGTTGATATTCGGCTGCCGCGGCGATTGAGGCAGCGATCGCGCCGACCGATGTCCCGCCGATGTTCCGAAGGTTGAACTGGGTCGCCAAGTGGCACAGCGCGCGCGGATACACGATCCCGCTCGTAACGCCACCCTTCATAACCACATCGCAAAAGCGGGCGATGCCGTTCGCGTCGTACTTTCCGCTTGAGGGCCGTGCCGTCACGATTCCGTCGTATCGGCACCATCTGCGGCGGCAGCCTTTAACGGTTGTATCTTGGGGAGGATCGGTGCAGGAGATTGCACCGGCGTGTCTCCGCCGGCGACGCTGGCCAGCGCGCGCGCCGCGATTCTCGTTAACGCATCGGGGATGAGTTGTTCCGCGAAGCCAGAGATGAAACCGAGGATCACGATGGCGGCATATCCGGCGGCCGTTGCCGGCAGCGCGATCGCCAGCGGATCGATCGATGACGCCTCTTGAAACTTAACGATGTTCGTGGACAACAATCCGGATACGAGCAGGCCGTAGACTAGTAGTCCGAAGATCGCTCCGAACAACGGCGAGATAACCGCCGTTCCGAACCAGTCCGCGTCGGTTTGTATAAACCGATAAAACGGATCGACTTCTACAGCTGGGTCTTGCAGCCGGCGCTGAACGCTCACGACGCTGCCGATCACCGCGGCTGCCGAGGTTGCGATCGCGAGCGCCGCAACCATTCTCCAGGAGCCCGCCATACCGGGTATCATCCACGCCAGCGTAAACCCGATCGCCTCAACGATGAGAATCACGACGGCCGCTTGGATGAGCCGCTCGCTCGCGCGGGTGCGACTCAGTGCTGCGACGCCATAGGATCCGTAGAAGTAATAGATCGCGCGGATACACGACATCACGTCGGCGCGTAGAACTTCGGCGTCCTGCGGTTGCGTAACGTCCACCGCGGTCGCGATATATTGCGCGTAGCGATTCGATCCGACGACGTCTTGCAGGCGGCGGCGCCACGAGGGTAACGTC
>DASXXU010000195.1:0-4452 GCA_036502885.1 Candidatus Tumulicola sp. | reverse complement strand
CTATTATGAGGCCGGGGCGCGATTTCGTTGACTAGCAGCGCTCCATCGTGCGTTACGAAGAACTCGACGCAGTACGTTCCGACGATCTCAAGACCACGACCGATCGTCGCAGCCATATCCTGTGCGCGCTTTGCAATCGCCGCATCGATTCGCGCCGGCGCGATCGTCATCGAAAGAATCCCATTTCGGTGCTCGTTTTCACCGACCGGATACGCGACGACGTGATCGTTCGCGTCGCGGGTCGCAACCACGCTCACCTCGCGCTCGAACGGAACGACCCGTTCCAGGATCAGCGGCGCACCGTTTGCCTCGGCTAACGCGGCCCGCGCCTGCGCGAGGTTCTCGACGCGCCACTGGCCCTTGCCGTCGTATCCGCCGCGCACGGTTTTGAGAATCGCCGGAAAACCGACGGCCTCGATCGCGCCTTGCAGATCGGCAGCGCTTTCGACGCTCGCGAATTCGGTCGTGTCGATGCCGGTCGAACGCACGAAACGCTTTTCGAGGATGCGATCTTGCGTCACGCGTAACACCGCGCTCGACGGCGAGACGTGCTGTCCCGACTCTTCGAGAAACGATACGGATTTAATCGCGACGTTTTCAAACTCGTACGTTACGATGTCGCTATCGCGACCGAGTTCGGCCATTGCTTTGAGATCGTCGTACTGCGCGACGATCTGCGCATCGGCAACCTGTCCTGCGGGCGAGTGCTCCTGCGGATCGAGCGTGATCACGTCGTAACCCATGCGTTTGGCATCGATCGCAAACATGCGACCGAGTTGCCCGCCGCCGATCACTCCGATCGTTTTGACGTGGCTCACTCCGGCGTGCTGGACGCGGCGGCGTCGTGCATCCGCGCGACGTATTCCGCCAGGCGCGCCGCAACTTGGCCGTCCTCGAGCGCGACGATACGCGCCGCAAACAGCGCCGCATTTGCCGCGCCCCCAATGGCCATCGTCGCAACCGGAACGCCGGGCGGCATCTGCGCGATCGATAGCAGCGAATCGATGCCGTTGAGCGCCTTGGATTGAATCGGGACGCCGATCACCGGGACGAGCGTTTTCGCCGCGGTCATACCGGGCAGGTGCGCCGCCCCGCCGGCACCGGCGATGATCGCTTTTAGGCCGCGTTCGGCGGCTGACCGCGCGTACGCGAACATTTCCTCGGGCATGCGGTGCGCCGAAACGACCCGCATCTCACACGCGATACCGAGCTCGCTTAAGGTCGCTCGAGCCGGCTCCATGGTTTCCCAATCGGACCGGCTGCCCATGATGATGCCTACGATCGCCGTCGCGCCAGAATCCGCCATTTGAGCGCGCTTCGCCCCTGCGACAAACGCCTCATGCCGGTCGTGCAGAGGCTAGCGGGTCGAACGCGAATAGCGCGGGCGGCATGGCGAAGTTCCTCTTAGGCATCAACTATTGGCCGCAGCGCACCGCGATGTACGCGTGGCGCCAATTCGACCGCGGCGAGATTCGCGAAGATATGAAGCGTATCAAGTCGCTGGGTCTCGACGTCGTGCGCTTCTTCCTCGACTGGGATACGTTTCAGCCGTCGCCCAATTCGATGAACGGCGCCGCGCTGAAAAACTTCGATGCGTTTATGGAAGCCGTCGCCGACGCCGGCCTGCAGGCGATGCCGACGCTGTTTTGCGGGCACATGAGCGGCGTGAACTGGCTGCCGTCGTGGTCGCTGGATCCGCGAACGCCGCACGGACGTTTTCGGACGATCAGCGGGGACAACGAATCGCAGTTCGGCATCGGCGACTTTTACGCCGATCCGCAATTGCTCGCCGCGCAAGTCGTGTTCGCGCACGCCGTCGGCGAACGCGTGCAAGATCATCCCGGGCTGTACGGTTGGGATCTCGGCAACGAGTTCAGCAACCTGCGCGAACCGGCGTCGCCCGAGGATGCCGCCGAGTGGAGCAAACGTTTATCCGAAACGCTCATCGAGGCGTCCGGCGGTTGGGTCACCGGCGGAATGCACGGCGAAGATTTGGAGCGCGAACGGCACCTGCGCCCGTCGAGCATTTCGCGTCCGTGGAACATCGCCACGATGCACGGCTACTCCGTCTATAGTCTATTCTCGTACGGCCGGCTCGATCGAAACGTCGTGCCGTTTTTAGCGGCATTGCAAAGCTCGTTTACCGGCAAGCCTTTGTTGTTCAGTGAGTTTGGGAACCCTACGTGCCCGGCAGGCACGGTGTACCCCTACGAACGCGTGGGGCTGCCCGGCGTACCGTCAAACACGCAGGAAGCCGCGCTGCCATTAAGTGCTGCAGGTTTCGCATGTCTGACCGAAGACGAGATGGCGTCATACTGCGCGGGCGTAATCGACAAACTGCACGCGGGCGGTGCGATCGGCGCATTTTGGTGGTGCTGGGCGGATTACGATCCCAAGCTCGCATCGCTGCCGCCATTCGATAAAGCGCCGCACGAGTTGCACTTTGGAATCGTCCGCGCCGACGGTTCGCTCAAGCCGGTCGGCGATGCGCTGCGAACGATCGCGGCGCAACACCGCGAGGTGCTCGCGCCCGGCGCCCCGATTGCCGACGAAACCGACTATTACGCATCCTTGCCGCAAGGTATGTTCGAACTATACAAGGAGTATTGCGACCAACATGGCTGACGTTCGCGCACTGGCGGCCAAACAACCGGTGCTGATCGTAACCGGCGCGAGCTCCGGCATCGGACAAGCGCTGGCGCTGCTCGCCTCCGCGAACGGCTACGCCGTCGTCGCGGTCGCGCGCCGTGCCGAACGTTTGGCTGAACTACGCGAAGCGATCGCGCTGACAGGCGGAGCGTGTACGACGGTCACCGCGGACATCACGGCGCCCGGCGCGCCGAAAGAGATCTTCGATACGGCCATACGCGAGTTCGGACGCATCGACGTCATCGTTAATAACGCCGGTGCCGGCGCGTTTGGACCGCTGCTGGAGCAAACCGACGCGGCGATCGACGCACAATGGCAACTGCACCTAGGCGGCCCGCTGCGACTGGCGCGTGTGGCACTGCCGCAACTGGAAAAGCATCGCGGGCAGCTCGTCTTTATCGGTTCGGGTTTGGCGCGCGTACCGTTGCCGTCGTACGGCGCGTACGCATCGGCAAAGGCCGCGGTTCGCGCGGCCGCGATCCAACTGCGTCGCGAACTGCGTTCGCGCCACATTGCCGTCACCTACGTCGATCCGGGACTGGTCGCAACCGAGTTTCACGAAGCGATGGGATCGAAGCTCTCCGACAACGTTCCAGCCGTTCCGCCCGAAGGCGTGGCGCGCGCGATGCTGCGCGGCATCCAGCGGCGAAGTCCGGTCGTCAACGCGGTCGTATGGCAGACCGCGGGGGTCTTCGCACTCGAAATGCTGGGCAGTTTGCTGGATGGCATGCTGTCGCAGATGACGGCTACGCCAATCGACAAACCGGCGACGCCTCAGCCTCGCCCGCAACCACCGCCGGTCGATCCAAAGCCGCAAGCCGAAACACCGGCCGGTTCGTTCGACGCCGCGCTCGAGCCGGTAGCGCGGCGCATGGAACGCGTCAAGCTTTCGCCAACCTTCATTCGCGACGCCCTGCAATCGCCGGGCGAAGTCGAGCTCAACGATCTCGCGATGCGTTGGGCCGGAATGCCCAACAAGAACGAACGAGCGGCACTGCGTGAGGTGCTCGATGCACTCACGAGCGCCGGATACTTGCAATCGACAGGAGACGAAACGTGGAAGGTTCTTCGCACCGCCGGGTAAGCGGCTGGATCGCATGGGGGCTCGCGCTGGCGGTTGCCGCGCCGGTCGCCGCACTCGCTACAACCTGGCAGAACGGCACGTTCGCGCTGGCCGGCGGCACGCCGCAAATCGTTTCTAAACTAGCGCAAGTGCCTTCAGGCGGCGGAACGGCGATTAAGGTCAAGCAGTTCCCGATCGGATCGAACACCGCGATAGCTAACTACGATGTCGATATGGAGCGCACGATTCACTTGATCACCGTGCGCGACGATTTTGCGACCTTCGAGCACTCCCACCCGGCATTCAACACCGGCACGAACGCGTTCGTAGAAACGCTAAAAACCGTAGCCGGCCATCGCTACTTCGTCTATGTCGAAACGAAACCAAAGGGCATGGACGATCAAGTCTTTCGCTTTAACGTCGGGACAAGCTCGGTTCCAACGATGGGCGTGATGCGCCCACACTTCGCGCCGTCGGCACCGACCGTTGCCGCCGGGCCCTACAGCGTAACGATTTCTGAAACGACGATCGCGTCGAGCACCGCGGAGACGCTGCACATCTCGGTCAATAAAGACGGCCACCTGGCCAGCGATCTCGGCTTGTACCTGGGTGCTCCGGCCCATTGCATCTTCATCAACACGCAGACACTCGAGTTCGTGCACCTGCACGCGTACGTGCATCAGAGCAGCGGCATGCTGATGCAGGTCGCCGGATCCTCGATGTCGCTCGACGTGCCCTCG
>DASXXU010000194.1:0-5267 GCA_036502885.1 Candidatus Tumulicola sp. | reverse complement strand
ATGCCGTCGCTGAATTCGGTTGGCCCCGTTGGGCCGGGCCGCTCCGGTGAAGTCGGCCGGCAAAACGGTATTTCTGGTAAGCGACTCGGGCACGAATGAAGCTCTCTTGCTGGCATAACCGAGCGGAACGGCATTAAAAACGCTTTCCGGTAGTTTCAGCGAGCCTCAAGGCATGTGCAGCGACGGCAGGGGTCACTTTTGGATTACGAATACCCGGTCGGATGCGCGTACAGGGTGTCGGCTTTGTTATAGGCGTTGGTCACCCGGGCAGCCGCGTCCAGGACTGCGGGCGTCGGCGGGCCAATGAAACCGCCCGAGCATGCCCCGGAATGTGATGGTCATCGGGTCTGGACCGATCGTAATCGGTCAGGCCGCCGAATTTGACTACGCGGGCGTGCAAGCGTGCAGGGCATTGCGCGAGGAAGGCCATCGGATCGTCCTCGTCAACTCCAACCCGGCTACTATTATGACCGACCCCGAGATCGCCGACGCGGTGTATCTCGAGCCGCTAACGGTCGAATCGATCGAGCAGATCATCATCCGCGAGCGTCCCGACGCACTGCTACCGACACTGGGCGGACAAACCGGTCTCAACCTTGCGGTCGAACTTGACGAAGCCGGCATTCTCGAAAAATATGGCGTCGAGCCGCTGGGAACGCCGATCGAAACGATCAAGCTTGCCGAAGACCGCGATCGCTTTAAGAAGAAGATGATCGAGATCGGCGAGCCGGTGCCCGACAGTGAAATCGTCACCGATATTGAGGCCGGCGTTGCATTTGCCCAACACACCGGTTACCCACTCGTCATACGTCCTGCGTATACGCTGGGCGGGACCGGCGGCGGCATCGCGTACGATGAGAAACAACTGCGCGAGATTTTGGATGCTGGTTTGAGGGCCAGTTTGATCCATCAAGTTTTGCTCGAAACGTCGCTCTTGGGTTGGAAAGAAATCGAATACGAAGTGTTGCGCGATGCGGCCGGCAACTGCATCACCGTCTGCAACATGGAGAACATCGATCCGGTTGGCGTGCACACCGGCGATTCGATCGTGGTCGCGCCGTCGCAAACCCTATCCGATCTCGAGTATCAAATGCTCCGCACAGCCAGCATCAACGTGATCCGTGCGCTCAACGTGCAGGGCGGCTGCAACATTCAGTTTGCATTGCGGCCCGACCGTAGTGAATACGCGATCATCGAGGTAAACCCGCGCGTTTCGCGCAGCTCGGCCCTGGCGTCGAAAGCTACCGGATATCCGATCGCAAAGATCGCAACGCGGATAGCGCTCGGCCAGACGCTGGACCAGATTCCCAACCCGGTCACCGGCGTCACCAAGGCGGCGTACGAACCGACGCTCGACTACGTCGTCGTCAAGATTCCCCGCTGGCCGTTCGATAAGTTCCCGATCGCCGATACGCGCTTGGGTACGCAGATGAAGTCGACCGGCGAGGCTATGGGCATCGGCCGCACCTTTCGCGCCGCGCTGCTCAAAGCGATTCGCGGCCTCGATCTCAAGCGCCGCACGCTCACCGGCTCGCTTTATGGCTGGAGTCGCGACGAGCTCGAAACGGAGATCGCACGGCCGACACACGAGCGGCTGTTTGCGGTCGCCGAACTATTACGCCGCGATATGTTTCCGGAACGATTCGATGAGATGGGCCGCGACGGCGCGATCGATCGTATCGCCGAACTATCTGCGATCGATCGTTTTTGGTTGAACGAGCTAGCCGATCTGGTGGAACTCGAGGAGCGGCTGCGACTGCAACCCAGTCCGTCCGATCGAGCCCTCGCGGCCGAATGGGGCTACGACACCACCCTCGCGGCGCAAGAAGTGCCCGCGTTTCGGATGGTCGATACCGCTGCGGCCGAGTTCCCAGCCCAGTCTCCGTACTACTACCTATCGCGCGGCGAGAGCGATGAGATGCGCGCGGTCGCGCGCGAGGCCGTCGTCGTGGTCGGAAGCGGACCGATTCGCATCGGGCAGGGCATCGAGTTCGATTACAGCTGCGTACACGCGGCGTGGGCGCTTCGGGCAGCCGGTTTTGCGCCGGTCGTCATCAACAACAATCCCGAAACCGTCTCGACCGACTTCGACGTGTCGGACGTCCTGGTGTTCGAACCTCCTGGGGCGGACGAGGTCGAAGCGGCCTACCGCGCGACCAACGCGCGCGGCGTCATGCTCGCTTTCGGTGGCCAAACGGCGATCAATCTCGCTGCCGAACTGAGCACGCGTGGGGTACGCATCGTCGGAAGCGACCGGGCATCCTTGGACATGGCCGAAGACCGCGAGCAGTTCGATGCCGCGCTCGCTCGACTGGATGTGGCGCGCCCTAAAGGTCATGCGGCACGCAGTTTTCGCGAAGCTCGTACGATCGCGCGCGAGCTCGGATTTCCGGTGCTCGTTCGGCCGTCGTTCGTGCTGGGCGGCCGCGGCATGGAAATCGTCTACAACGAGGGCCAACTCGCCTCGTATGCCGAGTCGGCGCCGGCAATCGTTCCGGATGCGCCGCTGCTGGTCGATAAGTATTTGCGGGGGATGGAGTTAGAGGTCGACGCGGTCTTCGATGGTGAGGACGTGTTGATTCCCGGCATCTTCGAACATGTCGAGCGAGCCGGCATCCATTCGGGCGATTCGATTAGCGTGTATCCCGCGCAGAGTATAGACGCGACGATGGAGGGCCGGATCGCTGAAGTGACGACGGCCGTTGCGCGCGAGCTGAAGATTCGCGGCTTGATCAACATCCAGTTCGTCGTGCACGAGGACCGGCTGTACATTATCGAGGCCAACCCACGTGCCAGCCGCACCGTCCCGATCATTCAAAAAGCCACGGGCATCAACATCGTCGCTGCCGCCACGCGCGTCGGTTTGGGCGAACGCCTGCGCGACATGCCGTACGGCACGGGTTTGCGGCCGGCCGTTCCGTTCGTGGTCGTCAAAGTGCCGGTCTTTTCGTTCTCAAAAATGCGCGGCGTCGAAACGATTCTCGGCCCCGAGATGAAGTCGACCGGTGAAGTCCTCGGAATCGGCTCGACATTTGCGGCAGCGCTGCTCAAAGGATTTATTGCGGCCGGCGTTCGGCTGCCGGTTGGTGGCGGCCGTATCTTAGTGTCGATTGCGGACGCCGAGAAAGCCGAGGCCGTGCCGGTGTTACGACGGTATGCAGATTTGGGACATCAACTGGTGGCCACGCCGGGAACGCGCGCCGTGCTGGAAAAGGCTGGAATCGAAAGCGCGCCGATCAACAAAATCGCGCAAGGTTCGCCGCACGTTCTCGATTTGATCACATCGCGCGGCGTGGATCTGGTGATCAACGATGCCGCCGGTCCACGCGAAATCTCGGATAACTACAAGATTCGCCGGGCGGCGGTCGAAGCGGGTATTGCGTGTTTGACCAGTCTGGACACGGCGCGGGCCCTCGCGGAGGCGCTCGCCAGCCGAACGGAGCCGCCGCGCAGCCTGCAAGAGTACGCCGCGGCGCACACGACGATGGCGAGATAGCGGAACGACCTCAAGTTTTTGTGATCGGCGGCAACGAGACGACGTTGGCGGTCGTCAATAGTTTCCGGCCCAGCGGCGGTACGATTACCGCGCGCCTCGTTCCGATGGCGTGGACGCCGATCGGCGCCGTCGCCGGCGAGACGTGGCAAAACGTCGGCATCGCTCCGGCCGGGTTATTGGACTGGATCGATCGCACGTTTGCGCCGGAAGATCCGCGCGCGTTCGTCGCCCCGGTCCGCGACATCGATTTGCTCGGGAGAATCGGCTGGCATGCCGAGCTCCCCGAAGCGCTCGACGAAGACTCCGTGCTCAACCTCGAAGACCTTCCCGAAGAAGTCGTCGACGCATTGGCGCAGCCGCCCGCGACGATCGTGCAGTGTGCTGCTTGCCGGCGCCTGTGCGTGCGCGACGAGTTCGTGTGGAAAGAAAAACAACTCTGCGCTTGGGATTTTCACGCGCAAGCCTTCGGTAAGCGCGGTCCGTGGCACGACGCACCCTACGAAACGCGACATTTCGAAACGATTCCGAGCTGTGCGTACGTTTCGGCGCTGCTACTGGCCGAAGGCAACGCGGAGATCGTGTTGCTTGCGTCGGGGATCGATGACGAAACGGCCCTGGCCGCCTTCAATATCGTCATGGCTGCCGGCATCGGGCGCCCGCACATGGCGGTGCGCACGCATGGCGGCTACACGTTGTTGCGCGAAAACATCGACGAAGCGTGACCAATCGCGCCATTCGCGGACTGTCCGGATTTTTTGCGTTGCTCTTCGTCGTGCTGGCTGCCCGGCAAGCGTACATACAAATCGTCGCAGCGCCATCGATAGCAGCCCGCCCGAACAATCCGCGCCACGCGCTGCTCGACGTTAATCGTGGACGGATTTTTGCCACCGACGGAACGCTCCTGGCGGACACCGCCGAAAACCGGCGTGAGTATCCGTTCGGACCGGCGCTGGCGCAGACGGTCGGATACGTTTCCGCGCGGTATGGAACCAGCGGCATCGAGGAAGCGTTCGATCGCGCGTTGACGCCGCCGGACAGTGCCGGCAACGCCGGCGCGCAACTGGATACGATCGTCGCCGCGCTCCACGGGCAATCGTTGGTCGAACACGGAGCGGATGTGGTGACGACGATCGTGCCCGCAGTACAGCAACGGCTGTTCGATTTGTTATCGCGCTATCCGCGCGCGGCCGGCGTGGTCCTCGATCCTCGCAGCGGTGCCGTGTTGGCCTTGGCCAGCGTTCCGAGTTACGACCCGAACGATTTCGACGCGGCCTTCCAAGAGCTATCGGCAGATCCGCATAGTCCGCTATTGAACCGCGCGCTCGACGGGCTGTATCCGCCGGGATCCACGTTCAAACTGTTCACCGCGGCGGCCGCATTGGACGACGGCGCGGTCACGATGAAATCACATTTTGACGATCCGGGATACCTTCAGATCGGCGACTACACGCTGCACGATAACGAAAGCGAAGCCACCGGCTACCAAGATCTTACGACCGCCTTTGCTCTTTCCAGCAATGTCGACTTCGCGCAGATCGCACTAAAGATGGGCACGCCGGCGTTTTACCAGTACCTTCACCGATGGGGCATCGGCGACTCGCTCGATTTTCAGTTGCCGTCGCAGCGCGCATCCGTGCCGGCCCAAGATGGGCTCGTTCAGGGCGAGTTAGCGCAGATGGGGTTCGGACAGGGAGCGCTGCTCATGACGCCGCTACAAATGGCGTTAATTGCTTCGACGATCGCCGGCGACGGGGTCGAACCGCGCCCGTTC
>DASXXU010000193.1:0-15842 GCA_036502885.1 Candidatus Tumulicola sp. | reverse complement strand
GCAATACGAGTTTGCCAGCATTTTAAAGTTCGTCGAGCAAACGTTCGGCCTGGGTTCGATGGGAACGACCGATGTTCGCGCAACGTCGATCGCCAATATGTTCGATTACAAGCAGACGCCGCGCGCGTTCGTAAAGGTTCCCGCGCCACCGTCGAATACGTTCTGTACCAGCGAGCAACGCTTACGCGAACCCGTGGACCGCGAGTGAAACGAAGGTCCTAAAGCGGCCGGGTAATTCGTCCCATCGGTAACACGTTACGCTGAGCAACGACAGCGACTAAAGATGAAAAAATGACATAAGTTACCAGCATTTTTTGGTTGCGGCTAACCATACGACAGGCCGCTTTCGTTTCGCTCTCAAAGCCATAGCAGCAATCTTATGGAGGGCGAATGAACCTATTGTCCGTTCGGATAGCCTCGGTCGCGGCGTGTGCCGCATTCATAGCGGGATGCGGCGGTTCCGGCGGCATGCAGGTCGCGCCCGCGATCGATCCGGCCCAGAGCAACGCAACATCGCAACCGATCCAGCACATCGTGATGATCGTGCAAGAGAATCGCAGCTTCGATAATTTGTTCTCGACCTTCCCGGGCGCTGACGGAGCGACGTTCGGATATTATTTAAACTCGAGTAACCAGCCGGTAAAAATCACCCTCAAGAAGCGGCCGCTCAACGGCGGCCTCGACCTAAACCACGCGTCGCCGGCGTACAACGATGCCTGCGATGGCAAAGACACGTATCCGAAAACGTCGTGTCAGATGAACGGGTTCAATCTCGAAGGCATCGGCGACAATCCGTCCGGCTTGTACCCATATCAATACATCAATCCGAACGACATCAAACAGTACTGGGATCTCGCGAAGAACTTCGCGCTCGGCGATCACCTATTCCAAACGCAAGGCAGCGGCAGTTTTACCGCTCATCAGGATTTAGTTGCGGGCGGAACGACCATCACCAATTCGAAATGCGGCTCGTCGCAGGCGAGTTGTGCGCTCATCGACTATCCGAGCAGCCCGGTCGATTGGGGATGTGGCGCGGCCGCCGGTACGGTGACGAACCTGCTGACGAAACAGGGCAAGTATTTGGGAAATACGGGGCCGTTTCCGTGCCTATCCTATCCCACCCCAACGATGCGCGATCTCATGGACGCGAAAAACGTCACCTGGAAATACTACGCGCCACCGTATAACGAACAAAACGAGAACAGCTTGTGGAATGCGATGGCCGCGCTTTCGGCAGTGTATAACGGTCCCGAGTGGTCGACCAACGTTTCGATGCCCCAATGCAATATTTTCAGCGACATCACGAACAAGACGTTGCCGCAAGTTTCGTGGGTAATTCCCGAAGGCGACGATTCCGACCATCCCTCCGGACCGGGAACGATCGATCATGGGCCGCAGTGGGTTGGCGCCGTGGTCGATGCGATTGGAAAGAGCAAGTATTGGAAGTCGACCGCGATCGTGGTGGTGTGGGACGATTGGGGCGGATTTTACGACCACGAACCGCCCGCATTTTTTGACAATATGGGTGGTCTTGGGTTCCGCGTGCCGTTACTCGTCGTTTCGCCCTACGTACCGCAAGGCGAGATATCGCACACCCAATACGAGTTTGCCAGCGTTCTGAAGTTCGCCGAGCAAACGTTTAACCTGGGCTCGATGGGAACGACCGACGTTCGTGCGACGTCGATTTCGAACATGTTTAATTTCACCCAGAAGCCGCGCGCTTTTGTAAAGGTTCCTGCGCCGGCACCAGATACGTTTTGTACGAGCGAGAAGCGGATGCGCGAGCCCGTCGATCGCGAGTAAATCGCACGACGCTCGTTTTTCCCGTTCGGAAATCGTAGGTAACGACGCCGCGAATCGGCTCGGCCCACGAGCCGGTCGTTTGCGTGTGCGCGGTTGGCAATACCGCCAGACGCTCGGCTCCCGACGGCAACCTGCGCAGCGTCAGCCCGTACGCCCCGCCGTCGCGTCCGCGGACCAGCGCATCGAACGGAAGGGCCGTACGTCCGGCCGCCAACACGTTACGCCGAGCGATGCCAAAGCATCGCGCGGCCAGCTTGGATCCGGCGAAACGACGCAGTTCCGAAACGATGCGGTCGCGTTCGGCGAAGAGCGAAGCCGGCCGCACGCCGTCAGAAACCTTAGCCTGGACCAACGCTTCGAATTGCACCAACGCCTCGTTAGCCAGCCATCGTTCCGTGACGGGATGGCGACGGCGTAGCGCGGCGGCGACGGCCGCTCGCATTGCTCCCTCGCCCAACTCGGGTAGTGTTTTGGCCACCAGGACCGGATCATTCACCACCGCAGTATACGGGCTAGGTGTGCCATACGCGTGGCACTGAGAAATGCGTCGCCCACGGAGGCCGGGTATATGAGTTCGTTTTATCTGCGTTTTGCGGTAGCCATACTTTGCTGCGCTGCGGCGGCCTGTTCGTCCGCGTCCACGATGCAAACGACGCCGCGCCCGCAAGCCCATCGCCTGGCAACGACCGCGAATCCGATCACGCATATCGTCTTAATCGTCCAAGAAAACCGCAGCTTCGATAATCTATTCGCCACGTTTCCGGGGGCCGACGGCGCGACCAGCGGATACTACCTCAAGAAAACCAAAACCGGTTTGGTAAAGACGCTCGTGCAGTTGCAAGAGCCCCGCTCAACGGCGGTTTGGATCTCAATCATGCCTCTCAGGCATACAACGACGCCTGCGACGGTCAAAATACGTATCCGAAAACGTCCTGCGACATGGATGGGTTCAACTTCGAAGGCATCAAAGGCAACAGCCCGGCGGGGACGTACGCGTACCAGTACATCGACCCGAAAGACATCAAACAGTACTGGAAGTTCGCCGAACACTACGCGCTTGCCGACTACTTTTTCCAAACACAAGGCAGCGGCAGCTTTACGGCCCATCAGGATCTCGTCGCCGGTGGCACGAGCATTAACGACGTCGCGTGCGGTACGTCCGACCCATTATGCGCGCTGATCGATTACCCGGGCCCGCACAACTTTACCGACTGGGGATGCAACGCGCCCGCGGGAACCACCGTAAGCCTGTTGACGCAGCAGGGGCAGTACCTGCCGTGGGCCGGGCCGTTTCCGTGTCTGACGTACCCAACGCCGACCATGCGCGATCTCTTCGACGGCGCGGGCGTCACGTGGAAATATTACACGCCACCGTACAAGCCCAAGACGGCGGGCGCGATGTGGGACGCGTTTGCGGCGATCTCTGCGGTGTACAACGGTCCGGAGTGGACCACTAACGTCTCGATGCCGGAATGCAACATCTTCAGCGACATCACCAACGGCACGCTGCCGCAGTTCTCGTGGGTCGTTCCCGAGCAGAAGAACTCCGACCATCCGGGCGGCCCGAAAACGAAGGACTTCGGTCCGCAATGGGTCGGCGCCGTCGTCGATGCGGTCGGCAGAAGTCAGTATTGGAAATCGACCGCCGTCGCCGTGCTGTGGGACGATTGGGGCGGATTTTACGATCACGAACCGCCCGCGTTTTTCGACAACATGGGCGGCCTCGGATTTCGCGTCCCCTTGCTCGTCATCTCGCCGTACGTTCCCAAGGCCGAGATATCGCACACGCAGTACGAGTTCGCGAGTGTGCTGAAGTTCGCCGAAGAAACGTTCGGACTGGAACTGATGGGGACGACCGACGTACGAGCGACGTCGATCTCCGGCATGTTCGATTTCGGCCAGAAGCCGCGTCGTTTCATTCCGGTTCAGGCGCCGGCATCCGACACGTTCTGTAAGAACGGTGCCGACGAAGCCGAGCCGGTCGACAGCGAATAAAAAGAAAAAGCCGGCGGGCTTGCGGCACGTGGCCACAGTTTCCGCCGGCTTTTCCGGTGCCTGGAACTAGAGGTCTTCGGGGTTGATGCCCTTCAGACGGTCGTACTGCGTCTTTTTCGGAGGCGCTTGCACCGCAACGTGATCTTCGTAATCGCCTTCGTACTGCACCGCTAACGGTTCGCGGCTGCGTTCGTAGGCGCTCACGAGGCGGCTCATGCCGTCGCCGTTTCCGCCCATGACTTCCGCGAGGGCCGCATCGTCGGCGGTCATGCCGGCGTACGCCATCTCGTAGTCTTGCCGCGGACGGCCTTCCTCGTCGATATCCTGGCCTTCGGGAACGATGTCGACGTTGCGATAACGCGACATGCCCGTACCGGCCGGAATCAGTTTGCCGATGATGACGTTTTCCTTGAGGCCGAGCAGCGGATCGTACTTGCCCTTGATCGCGGCGTCGGTCAGGACGCGCGTGGTCTCTTGGAAGCTCGCCGCCGATAAGAACGATTCGGTTGCCAGCGATGCTTTGGTGACGCCCAACAGTACCGGGTTGGCGGTCGCCTGCTGCTTGCCGTCGGCCTTCACCTTTTCGTTGGCTTCGGCGAACGCCGCAGCTTCGATCACTTGACCCGGCAGCAACAACGTATCGCCGCCTTCGACGATCTTCACCTTACGCAGCATCGCGCGAACGATGACCTCGATGTGCTTGTCGTTGATGTCGACGCCTTGCGAGCGGTAGACCTTCTGCACTTCCTGTACCAGGTAGTTTTGCAGAGCCGTATCGCCCTTGATGCGCAAGATGTCGTGCGGATTGAGCGAGCCTTCGTTCAGTCGATCGCCCGGCTTGACTTGCGAACCCTCGGCCACCGCCAGATGCGTACCCGACGGAACCTCGTAGTCGTGCTCTTCGCCGGTCTCTTCGATGACCGTGACGATGCGCTTGTTACGATCTTCGCCCATCCTCACCGTTCCAGCGACCTCGGTAATCGTCGCCTGCCCCTTGGGCTTGCGCGCTTCGAAGATTTCTTCGACACGCGGAAGACAGGTGATGATGTCTTCGGTCGCAACACCGCCGGTGTGGAAGGTTCGCAGCGTTAGCTGCGTACCCGGTTCGCCGATCGATTGAGCGGCGATGATACCGACGGCCGTGCCGATATCGACTTTGTTACCGGTGCCTAAATCGCGCCCGTAGCACAACGAACATACGCCGTACTTCGAGCGGCACGTCAGCACCGAGCGGATCTTGACCGACGCGATGCCGGCGTCGACCAGTTCGCGCGCCTTCTCTTCGTCGATCTCTTCGCCGCGCGAGACGATTGCGGTCGTCGGACGCTTGGGTTCGAGGCGGATCTCGTCGGTCGACCGCCGTCCGACGATGCGGTCGATGAGCGGTTCGATGATTTCCTTACCGACGCGGATGTCGTTAACGGTGATACCGTCGCTGGTTCCGCAATCTTCCTCGCGAACGATGACGTCTTGCGCGACGTCGACCAAACGGCGCGTGAGATATCCGGAGTCGGCCGTACGCAACGCGGTGTCGGCTAGACCCTTACGCGCGCCGTGCGTCGAGATAAAGTATTCGAGAACCGTCAAGCCTTCTTTGAGCGATGCCTTGACCGGGATTTCGAGAATTCGGCCGGACGGGTCCGACATCAGCCCGCGCATGCCGCCGAGCTGCTTGACCTGTGCGATCGATCCTCGAGCACCGGAGGTCGCCATCATGAACACCGGGTTGAGCGGGTTTTGTGCCGCTTGCATCGCGCCGGTGACATCTTCGGACGCCTTCGACCAGATCTCGATCGTCTTGTTGTACTGTTCGTCATCGGAGATAAACCCTTGATCGAACAACCGGTGCAGTTCGTCGACTTCGTGCTGCGCTTTATCGACGATCTCGTACTTCTTATCCGGCACGATGATGTCGCTGATCGACACCGTGGTACCCGACAACGTCGCGAAGTGGAAGCCGAGGTCTTTGATGGCATCCAGGAAGCGCGCCGTTTCGGCGTTGCCGTACTTGCGATAGCAGTCGGTGATGATCTTCTTGAGCGCGCTCTTATCGACGATGCGATTGACGAACGCGTGATTCCACGCGTCGGGGAATGCCATGTTGAAGATCACGCGTCCGGGCGTCGTCTTGATCAACTCGCCGCGCCAGCGCACGTAGACCCACTCTTGCAGTCCGACGCTGCGGGTTTCGTACGCGATGACCGCTTCGCTCGAACCGTAGAAGGTCGGGATCGAACCCGGGCCACCTTCGGGCGGAGCGTTTTCGTTCTTCGCGTGCGGAACGATTGCGTCGTAGTCATCCACCACCGCGGCGCGCGCCGGACCGACGTATTCGTCGCGATTGAACGTGATGTAGTAGAGACCCAAGACCATGTCTTGCGTCGGGATCGATACCGGGTTACCGTACGCCGGCAACAGAATGTTGTTCGACGACAACATTAGAATGCGCGCTTCGGCTTGCGCGCCGGCCGACAGCGGCAAATGCACCGCCATCTGGTCGCCGTCAAAGTCGGCGTTATACGGCGTACAGACCAGCGGATGCAGATGGATGGCCTTGCCTTCAACCAATACCGGCTCGAACGCTTGGATGCCTAAACGGTGCAGCGTGGGCGCGCGGTTCAGCAGAACCGGGTGCTCCTTGATGACCTCTTCGAGCACGTCCCAAACCTCGGGACGTACGCGTTCGACCATACGCTTCGCGCTCTTGATGTTGTGCGCGAGGCCACGGTCGACCAGCTTCTTCATCACGAACGGCTTGAACAGTTCGAGCGCCATCTCTTTCGGCAAACCACACTGATGCAGCTTGAGGGAGGGACCGACGACGATCACCGAACGGCCGGAATAATCGACGCGTTTGCCGAGCAGGTTCTGACGGAAGCGGCCTTGCTTGCCTTTGAGAATATCCGAAAGCGATTTTAGCGGACGGTTGTTGGGGCCGGTAACCGGACGTCCGCGACGGCCGTTATCGACCAACGCATCGACCGCTTCCTGAAGCATCCGCTTTTCGTTCTTGATGATGATCTCGGGCGCGTTCAACTCCAACAGCCGCTTGAGACGGTTATTGCGATTGATGACGCGGCGATACAGATCGTTCAAGTCGGAGGTTGCGAAGCGACCGCCGTCGAGCTGCACCATCGGACGAAGTTCGGGCGCGATCACCGGAACGGCGGCTAGCACCATCCACTCGGGCTTGTTGCCGCTTGCGAGAAATGCTTCGACGACCTCGAGGCGCTTGATGGCCTTCAGACGCTTCTGACCGGTCGTCTCTTTGAACTCTTTGCGCAGCTCTTCTTGATTACGGCGCAGGTTCAGATCGCGCAGCAACTCGCGGATTGCTTCCGCGCCCATGCCCGCCTTAAAGCGATTGCCGAACTTGTCGCGAGCTTCACGATACTTTTGCTCGGACAGCACTTCACGCTTGGTCAGCGTGGTGTCGCCCGGGTCGATCACGACGTAAGCTGCGAAATAGATGACCTTCTCGAGCTGTCGCGGCGACATGTCGAGCAGGATGCCGATGCGGCTCGGAACGCCCTTGAGATACCAGATGTGGCTGACGGGCGTGGCCAGTTCGATGTGGCCCATGCGCTCGCGACGCACCTTCGCGCGCGTGATCTCGACGCCGCAGCGGTCGCAGATCATGCCCTTGAAGCGAATGCGCTTGTACTTGCCGCAGTGGCATTCCCAATCTTTGGTCGGACCGAAGATCTTTTCGCAGAACAAGCCGTCGCGCTCGGGCTTGAGCGTGCGGTAGTTGATCGTTTCGGGCTTTTTCACTTCGCCGAACGACCAGGCGCGAATTTGCTCGGGCGAAGCCAGCCCGATGCGCATGGCGTCGAAGTTGTTGACGTCGATGAGGTTCAAGAAGAGACTCCGTAGGATGCCGGACCGCCGATCGGTCGCCGCTGACGCAGGGAGCTGGTCTCACGTTGTCTCGTAAGACGTCCCACCGTTGCGACTGACCCGGGCCTCAAGGCACAGGAAGTCATTATACTCCTGCCGCGCCGACAGTGCAAATTTACAGGGGTCGAAAGAACGAGTCGAGAGCTGCGGCCGCGGCCGGGAAGTCGGCCCGGTGCAAATTGTGCCCGGCGCCCGGTACCTCGACGATCTCGACGGCCGTCGAGCGGTCGCGTTGGACGGCGTCTACCACCGTAGCCTTGTTGATGCCCTCATTGGGGGCGGCCAGCAAAAGTAACAGCGGCTTGGGATAGTCCGAAAGCGCCGGACGAACGTCCCACACCAGCGGCGGGTTCTCCCGGAACAGCCGCTCGATCGGTTCGGTCGTCATCGAGTGCATGGCGTGCACTTTGCCCTCGATATCGATCGGATCCCAATCCGCGGCCGCTAGGCGAGTCGCGGCATCCCGCGCGTCGCCGCGCAGGGCGAACTGTTCGCGCAGCTCGACGACGTACTCGTCGTACCATGCGCGCGAGGCTTGGTGCAGCATCGGGTCGATCGTCGCCACGAGCTTTACCGGCAAATGGATTCCAGCCAAAATCGAAACCGCACCACCCCAGGAATGCCCGAGCAGTGCAGCCGGCGCAGAATCCAGCGAGCCTGCGACGTTCAGCGCGTCGCGTACCCCGCGGGCCAGCGCCATCGGGCCGGTGACCGCCGCGCTATCCCCGTGGCCGCGTTGGTCGTATGCTGCCACGCGGAAACGGCCGCTCCAGTGATTTGCCAGACGTTGCCAAGCTTTGCGCGAGCTCGTCATCCCGTGCACGGCAAGGATCAGCGGGCCGCGGTCACCCCATAGCTCGAGCGTCGTCTCGGCGCCGTCGTCCAGCGCGACGCGGCGCTCGGTCGAAATCACCCGTCGGCGTGAACGTGTTTGTGCAGTTCGTGCAAATCGTCGAGCGAGTTCAACGTCACGGCATCGTTCACGCCGTCATTTTTGAGCCCCAGCGAGTTGCGAATCGACTTGGCCGATTCGGGCGGATGGTTGTAACCCCGAATCGACGCGTTGTGCTTCTCGATGGTCGCTTTGTCGGTTTTTCCGTGAGCCGTAACCCACTCTTCGAACTGCACGTACGTAGGCTTATGGGTGCGCACGTACTCGATGACCTTATCGCGCTGCAGCCCGAGATTGTCGATGGTCATCTGGTCGAATCCAGTACCGCATTCGTCCCAGCCATCGGCGAGTTTGCCTTTGCTGCCCAACGTGAGCTTGGTCCACAAGCGCGGAAGATGCACCGCTCCTAGCGGCCCGGTGGTTTGCGAACTGATGTACGGAATGTGTTTATCCGGCATTTGATGAGGCTTCCTTTCCATGGCGGTCGATGAACGTAAGTTCCGATACCCCGGATTTGTCGAGATCCCCCAAGCCGAGGGCTTTCATGCGTTCGTACTGCGCGAACGTCGCCTGCGCGAGCGGTAAGCGCAGGCCGCTCGATGCAGCCAACGCTAACGCTATTCCTGAATCTTTGGCCGCGTGCTCGGCCGAGAAGTACACGTCGTGATCGCGAGCCTGCATGTCGCCACCGTCGGTTTCAAGCACGCGCGAGTTAGCACCGGTTTGCGAGAAGATTTCGCGCACCGCGTCGAGATCGAGTCCGAGCGCATCGGCTAAACCGAGACCTTCCGCCAAACCGGCCGTGTTGATGTTCATGACCATGTTGACGAGCGCTTTGACCTGTGCGGCGCGACCCGCGCCACCGACGTACTTGAGCGACGCGCTCATTTGTTCGAGCAACGGTCGAACGTCTTCGAAAACTTCTTTGCGGCCGCCGATCATAAGATACAGCGCGCCGTTACGCGCTTGCGGGATCGAGCTGGCCATGCACGCTTCCAGCGCTTTGGCGCCGGCGCGTTCGGCGCGGCGCTCCACCTCGACGTGAACGCCGGGCGAAACGGTCGCGCAGTTGATGAAAATCGTTCCGGCCGCGTCGTGCAATAAGCTGTCGGCTGCTGGGTCTTCGCTAAAAATACGATCCATCGCGGCGTCGTCGCTAACGACTGTTATAACGACGTCGGACAAAGCCGTGACTTTGCCCAACGTCGTGACCACTTCACCGCCGGTATCGTTAGCGGTTTCGCGCGCCGCTTCGGTGCGCGTGTCGTACAACGCCTCGATCGCATATCCAACGTCGTTGAGGCGACGGGCGATGTTCGCGCCCATTCGCCCCGTTCCGACGATGCCGACGTGCGGCGCGTCTACCACGATGCGATGCGTTCCTTAGTACTCGTCTTCGGTGTTGGCGTTTTCGACGAACGGCGCGTCCTCTTCGTCAGCGTCGACTGCCTTGTCTTCCTCGTACGTTTCCTCGTCTTCTTCCTCAAGTTCGTAGCCCTGACGCCCTTCCTCGAGCTCTTCCTCAGGCGCGGCTTCTTCTTCGAACTCTTCGGTGTCGGTTTCGGCGACGCGTGCGATCGGCGGCGGCACCGGAAGCGGAGCGGCGGTATCGATCGGCTTGCTGTCGTCGATCTCTTCCTCTTCCTCTTCCTCGATTTCCACGGCCGCCCCGGGGCCTTCGGCAGCTCCGGCTTCGGCAACGGCTTCGCTGGCCGCGACCGCGGTTTGCGAAACCGCCGGTTGTTCGTCGCCCATCAGCAAGCCGTACTCGCGGCGTTCGGTTTCGCCCATCTCGTCTTCTTGCGAGCGGATCTCGACCTCTTCGCGGTTTTCCGTCAGAACTTTGACGTCGAGCGCCAGCGATTGCAGTTCTTTGATCAGCACCTTGAACGATTCGGGAACGCCCGGTTCCATCACGTTTTCGCCCTTGACGACGGCTTCGTACGTCTTGACGCGACCGACGACGTCGTCGGACTTAACCGTCAAGAGTTCTTGCAGCGTATAGGCCGCACCGTAGGCTTCGAGCGCCCAGACTTCCATTTCGCCGAAGCGCTGGCCGCCGAACTGCGCTTTGCCGCCCAACGGTTGCTGCGTGATCATCGAGTACGGACCGGTCGAACGCGCGTGGATCTTGTCGTCGACCAAATGTGCGAGCTTGAGCATGTAGATCAAACCGACCGCGATCGGACGCGAGAAGCGTTCGCCCGAACGTCCATCGCGTAGCCACGTTTTGCCGTCGGCCGGCAAACCGGCGTCTTGCAGCCACTCGGCGATGTCCTCGGCGTGCGCGCCGTCGAACACCGGCGTTGCAACGCTCATGCCGAGCATGCGCGCGGCCCAACCCAAGTGGGTCTCCATGATCTGTCCGAGGTTCATGCGCGAGGGCACGCCCAACGGGTTGAGCACGATGTCTACCGGCGAGCCGTCTTCCATATACGGCATGTCTTCTTCCGGCAGCACCTTGGCGATAACGCCCTTGTTGCCGTGACGTCCGGCCATTTTGTCGCCTTGCAAAATCTTGCGTTTCTGCGCGACGTACACGCGAACCAGATGATTCACGCCCGGCGACAGCTCGTCGCCGTTTTCGCGTGAAAACACCTTGACATCGATGATCTTTCCTTTTTCACCGTGCGGAACTTTGAGGCTCGTGTCGCGCACCTCGCGCGACTTCTCGCCGAAGATCGCGCGTAGCAGCCGTTCCTCGGCCGTAAGCTCGGTTTCACCTTTCGGCGTAACCTTGCCGACCAGGATGTCTTCCGGACGGACCTCGGCGCCGACGCGGATGATGCCGCGTTCGTCGAGATCTTTGAGCGCGTCCTCACCAACGTTGGGGATGTCGCGCGTGATCTCTTCCGGTCCGAGTTTCGTATCGCGGGCTTCGCACTCGTACTCTTCGATGTGGATCGAGGTGAAGCGGTCTTCTTTGACCATGCGTTCGCTGATCAAGATCGCGTCTTCATAGTTGTAGCCTTCCCACGGCATGAACGCGACCAGCACGTTTTGCCCGAGCGCCAACTCGCCTTCGTCCGAGGACGGGCCGTCGGCCAACACCTGGCCGGCGACGACCGCATCGCCCAACTGAACGATCGGACGCTGATTGATGCACGTGCCGGCGTTGCTGCGCACGAACTTGAGCAAGTCGTAGGTCGTCTCGACGCCATCGGCGCCGGTTACGACGATGCCCTTTGCATCGACCGAGGTTACGGTCCCGGCTCCATCCGAAACGATCAGGCTGCCGGAGTCCTTGGCTGCGCGGTATTCCATGCCCGTGCCGACGATCGGCGTCTCGGGACGCAGCAACGGCACGGCTTGACGCTGCATGTTGGCGCCCATTAACGCGCGATTTGCGTCGTCGTGTTCCAAGAACGGAATCAAGGCGGTTGCGACCGACACGATTTGCTTGGGCGAAACGTCCATCAAATGCACGCGCGCCGCGGGTTCTTCGATGTACTTTTCGGCGTAGCGGCAGACGACCGAATCGGTCATGATTCGGCCCGTCGCGCCGTCGACCGGCGTGTTGGCCTGCGCGACGACGTATTCGTCTTCGCGGTCGGCTGTAAGGTACACGATCTCGTCGGTTACGATGCCCTCGGTAACGACGCGATACGGCGTTTCGATGAAGCCAAAGCGATTCACGCGGCCGTACGTCGCGAGCGAACCGATGAGCCCGATGTTCGGGCCTTCCGGCGTTTCGATCGGGCAGATGCGGCCGTAATGCGAGTGATGGACGTCGCGGACTTCGAAACCGGCGCGTTCGCGCGAGAGACCGCCCGGCCCAAGTGCCGACAAACGGCGCTTGTGCGTAAGCTCGGCCAGCGAGTTGGTCTGATCCATAAACTGCGACAGTTGCGAGGATCCGAAGAACTCTTTGACCGCCGCGACGACCGGCCGGATGTTGATCAACGCTTGCGGCGTGACCGTCTCGATATCTTGCACCGTCATGCGCTCGCGAACGACGCGCTCGAGGCGCAACAAACCGACGCGGAATTGGTTCTGCAGCAGTTCTCCGACAGAACGCACGCGACGGTTACCGAGGTGGTCGATATCGTCTTTTTGCACGATGCCGGTACCCACTTTGATCAAGCGGCGAATGACGGCGATCATATCGGCGCGCGTCAGGCAGCGCGTTTCGATCGGCGGCATTTTCAAACCGGCGTCGGTGTACTCGTCGATAACGACGTTCGGGGTGTCGACGCGCGCGTCGACGTCCGGATTCTCGATGCGATAGTGAAATTTCGCGTTGAGCTTGTACCGGCCGACCCCCGCTAAGTCGTAGCGCTTCTCGTCGAAGAACAGCGACTCGAGCAGTTTCTCGGCATTTTCGGCGTTCTCGGGCTCTCCGGGACGCAGCTTCTTGTAAATTTCTTTGAGCGCGTCCTCGCGGGTCTTGATGTCCTTGTCTTTATCGATCGAGTTCCGAACCAGCGGGCTATCGCCGAACAGCTTGAGGATCGCCTCGTCGGTCTCCCAATTGTAGCCGAGATCCGGACGCGAGAGCGCACGGATGAAGGTCGAAACGTAGATCTTGCGGTTCTTGTCGATTCGAACGCCGATCGTTCCCTCGGTCTCGTCGTTCTTGGTGCCGTTGTCGGTCTCGAACTCGATCCACGCACCACGATTCGGGATGATCGTCGCATTGAACGTCGGGCGCGCGTTCGTATCGGCATCCTGCATGTAGTACACGCCGGGCGAGCGGACGAGCTGGCTCACGATCACGCGCTCGGCGCCGTTGATCATGAACGTCCCCTTATCCGTCATGAGCGGGAAGTCGCCCATGAAGATCTCTTGGTCGGGGATGCCCTTGATTTCGCCGGATTCGGCGGTAATGAGACGTACGCGGACGCGGAGCGGCGCGCTGTAGGTCATGTCGCGCTCGCGGCATTCCTCAATCGTGTACTTGGGTTCGCCGAGGCTGTGCTCGCCGAACTCGAGGATCAGGTTGCCGGTGAAATCCTTGATGGGGGAGATCGATGCGAACGCATCCGCCAAGCCCTCGGTTTTGAACCAATCGAAGCTAGCTTTTTGGAGCTCGATCAGGTTCGGGATCTCAAGGACGTCGGAAATCTTCGCAAAGGTGTAACGTCCGCGCTTGGGTCCAGGGTCGGGCGGCTGCTCGACGGTGAACGCGCCGGTCGGCATCGGGAAGGTGGCCGGCATGACCCTGGAAGCGCCATTAACGGCTGCGGACGCGGACGCGCGTTTCGACTTGCCCTTGCCGCCTGCGGGAGTCTTCGCAGGAGCTTTTTGAGCTGTCGTTTTCGCCATTATTCTCTTTCTTTTGTCGGACGATTTTATGGAGGAAATACGCTAATTGGCGGCGGAAGTTGGCGCACGCGAAAAAGACGAGCTCACGCTCTACCGCTGCAGAGGTGACCCGCCTAGTTTTCTATTGTGGACTACACGCCCCGGGGCATAGACAGACAGTCTAGCACCACGTCGCCAAAAGCGCAAGGAACCCTCCCACGTGCGCTCGCAGCCGCCGACGTTCGTCGTATTTTTGGCACCCAGAGAAGCGGGGAGCCGACCGCTCCCTACCAAAGAGGCCCCTGCATGCAGTGGTTTGCGCGCATTGCGATCGGCTATGTGGTCTTCATGCTGCTGGCGGTCGCGGCGATTCAGTACTTCGCTTCGGCGAATCGGGAGCTGGCATCCGAGCTTCGCAGTCCGACGGGGGAGTACACGCTGCGCGTCTACCGCAGTACCCGGGTACCGACCATCTTCGGTGGTCGCGGGCCGGCGCCAGGGGTCGTCGAGGTGAGCGATTCGGACGGACACGTTTTCGACTCGGAGCACGTTCCCGACGTCGACGCGGTGGGCGGATTTCAGTGGGAGCGCTACAAAGTCGAATTCCGCTACGCCGACGGCGTCAAGACGTTCGAGACGGCCCTCGCCCTGGCGCAGTAGCCACCCCTAGACGGCTAGACGAACCCCCAAAACACGACCGATGCGTTCCGCCAGCGCCTGCGGGGTGAGCCCGAACAACGCACGCTGTTTGTCTTGCGAGTCGTGCTGCACCAAGGTATCGGTGACGCCGATGCGTTCTACCGAGATCGGCAGGCAACGGTCCGAAACGTACTCGGCGACCGCCGACCCGAACCCGCCGTCGAGCGCGTGCTCCTCTAACGTGATCAGGACGTCGTGGTCGCGCGCCAGCTCGGCGATCAGGTCGCCGTCCAGCGGTTTGGCAAAACGTGCGTTCACGATGGTAGGTAGCGAGCGACTGTTTCCCTGCGTTTTGAGTGATGCGTAGGCCGCCAGAGCGATGTCGCAGGTCGTTCCGTAGGTGAATACCGCTACGCCCTTCCCGCGACGCAGCACTTCGGCTTTGCCATGCGCGATCGGAGCGGGTTTTTCGTCGTGCGCACACGCGCTCGATCCGCGCGGATACCGAATCGCTGCCGGCGCGCCGAGCGACAGCGCGTGTTCCAGCATCGGCTGCAACTCGTCTTCGCAACGCGGCGCCATGAGGGTCATGTTCGGGAGCGGCCGCAGATAAGCGATGTCGTACAAGCCCATGTGCGTGGGGCCGTCGTCGCCGACGAATCCGGCGCGATCTAAACAAAACACCACCGGAAGCTGCTGCACGACGACGTCGTGTACGATCTGATCGTACGCGCGCTGCAAGAAGGTCGAGTAGATCGCGCAGACGGGACGTAAATTGCTGGCTGCGAGCCCGGCCGCAAAACACACCGCGTGTGCTTCGGCGATGCCGACGTCGAAATACCGATCCGGGAAGCGCTTGCCGAACTTCGACAGCCCGGTTCCGTCCGGCATTGCAGCGGTGATGCCGACAACGCGCGGATCTTTTTCTGCCACGGCGATCATTGCGTCGCCGAAAACATCCTGAAACTTCGGGCGTGCTCCGGGCGAAGATTTCTTGGATCCGTCGCTGGGCTCGAACGCGTTAGCGCCGACCCCGTGGAACGATCGCGAATCGCGTTCGGCCGGTTCGTAGCCTTTGCCCTTGATCGTGCGAACGTGCAGCAGCACCGGGTGGTTGAAGTCCTTGGCCGTGCGCAACGCGTCGACGACGACGTCGTAGTTGTGGCCGTCGATCGGTCCCATATAGCGAAAGCCAAGCTCTTCGAAGATTACCGCGGCTTTTTCGGTGGGCGAGATGAACCGCATCGCACCGAGTTCGGCCGACTCGATCGCTTTCTTGGCCGCTCCGCCCAAGGGTATCCGATCCAGAACCATCTTGCCGGTTTTGCGCGCGAGCTTTGCGAATGGCTTCGTTCGCAGCACCGAAAGG
>DASXXU010000192.1:0-13650 GCA_036502885.1 Candidatus Tumulicola sp. | reverse complement strand
CAAAAATACGGACGCAAGATCTCGTGGGCCGACCTAATGGTTCTTGCCGGCAACATCGCGCTCGAATCGATGGGTTTCAAGACGTTTGGTTTTGCCGGCGGACGCGTCGACGCGTGGGAACCCGACGAAAACATTTATTGGGGTCCCGAAGAGGAATGGCTCGGCGGCGACAAGCGCTATACCGGCGACCGCGAATTGGAAGAACCGCTGGCAGCGGTGCAGATGGGTCTGATTTACGTCAATCCGGAAGGTCCCGACGGAAAGCCCGATCCGATCGCTTCGGCCAACGACATTCGCGAAACGTTCGGTCGCATGGCGATGAATCACGAAGAAACGGTCGCGTTGATCGCCGGCGGACATACGTTCGGCAAAGCGCACGGTGCGGCCGATCCCGGGCAGTACGTCGGATTCGCGCCGGCTGGTGCCGGCATCGAAGAGCAAAATCTTGGTTGGCGCAACTCGTACGGAAGCGGCAACGCGGATTCGACGATTACCAGCGGACTCGAGGGCGCGTGGACGTCGACGCCGACCAAGTGGGACAACGGCTTCTTCGCAAATCTGTTCGAGCACGAGTGGGAACTGACGAAGAGCCCGGCCGGCGGTTATCAATGGACGCCGAAAGACGGCGCCGCGGCGAACAGCGTTCCCGACGCGCACGATAAATCGAAGAAGCACGCGCCGATCATGTTCACGACCGACTTGGCTTTGAAGATCGATCCGATCTTCGAACCGATCTCGCGTCGCTTCTACGAAAATCCGCAAGAGTTCGCAGATGCGTTTGCCAAGGCGTGGTACAAGCTGATGCATCGCGACATGGGTCCGATCTCACGCTATCTTGGTCCGGAGGTTCCGGCACAAGAGCAGCTGTGGCAAGATCCCGTGCCGGCGGTCGACCACCCGTTGATCGACGCGCAAGACGCTGCCCAGCTGAAGAAGCGGATTTTAGCGAGCGGCCTGACCGTTTCGCAACTCGTCTCGACCGCGTGGGCTTCGGCTTCGACGTTCCGGGGCACCGATAAACGCGGCGGCGCCAACGGCGCGCGCATTCGGTTGTCGCCGCAAAAGGATTGGGGCGTCAATCAACCCGCCGAACTCGCGAAGGTTCTCGAAGCGCTCGAGAAAGTACGAACCGAGTTCAATGCAACGCTTTCCGGCGGCAAGAAAGTTTCGCTGGCCGACGTCATCGTCGTCGGCGGCGCGGCGGCGATTGAGAAGGCAGCAAAAGACGCCGGAACCGACATTGCCGTGAACTTCTCGCCGGGCCGTACCGATGCGACGCAAGACGAAACCGACGTCGAGTCGTTTGCGGTGTTGGAACCCACGTCCGACGGGTTCCGCAACGTCATCTCGCGTAGTCACGCTCGCTCGCCGGAACAACGCTTGCTCGATCGTGCGCAACTGCTGACGCTCAGCGCTCCGGAGATGACGGCGCTGATCGGCGGCCTCCGCGTGCTCGGCGCGAATAGTGGCGGCTCGAAGCACGGTGTCTTCACCAAGAAACCGGGTACGCTAAGCAACGATTTCTTCGTCAATCTGCTCGACATGACCACCAAGTGGCAGCCGTCGGGAACGGATTACACGTACGAAGGCCGCGATCGCCGCAGCGGCGACGTGCTTTGGACGGCAACGAACAACGACCTGATCTTCGGGTCGAACTCGCAACTGCGGGCAATCTCGGAGGTGTACGCGATCGAGAAGGATCACTTCGTGCGCGATTTCGTCGCCGCGTGGGAAAAGATCATGAACGCCGACCGGTTCGACCTAGCTATTTCGAGGTAGCCACGGCCTGCGAACGCGGGTCGAGCATTCCGAAGGGACCGCGCCGGCGAGGCTGGGCGGTCCCTTTCTCATGCGTTGAGAACGTTACGGTATGCGATACGCTGCATTCTTACGCGCGGTGAACGTTGCCGGCAACGCCTTGCCGATGGCCGCGCTAAAAGCGATGTTGCACGAGGATCTCGGCTTCGGGAACGTGCGCACGTATTTGCAGAGCGGCAACGTCGTCTTCGAATCGAAGAAGCGCAACGCTGCAGCGTTGGAAGACGCTCTGCAGCGGGAAACGCTGGATCGACTCGGCGTGCGCACGGAGTATTTCGTACGGACCGCGGCCGATCTACAAGAAATTCTCGAGCGAAATCCGTTCGAACGCGAAGCTGTCGACGGCCCCTCACACCTCATCGCTTTCATTCTCAAGGATGCGCCGGACCAGCAACGGGTCGCGGCGCTCCGAGCGTGGATCAAAGGCCCCGAGCTGGTTCAGGCCGGCACGCGCCACCTCTACATTACCTATCCAGATGGTATAGGCGATTCCAAGTTGACGAATGTGGCCATCGAACGCGTGTTGGAGGGCCGGGGAACGGCACGAAATTGGAACACGATTCGAAAAATTCATGCCGCCCTGGTCGAGGGCTAGCCTTTAGAACTTCTTCACAATTCACAGCTACCGTGCAGGGATGCGTAGCGAAGAATCCCGCACCGCGTTCCTGCGAGCCGTAGCTGGAGCGCCGATTCTCTTGATCGCGCTCTCGCGACCCGCGCGAGCCGACGATGGGAAAGTGCCGCCATCGGCCGTCCAGTACCAAGACAAACCCAATGGGGATAAGCAGTGCTCCAAGTGCGCGTCGTTCATCCCCGGCCAGTCGAACGGTAACGGTACCTGCAAGATCGTCAGCGGGTCCATTTCACCCACCGGCTACTGCGTCGCGTTTTCATGAAACGTCTCGCATTCGCCGTCACGCTCGCGACGGTCACCGGCCTCGTCGCGGCATGCACGCCAAACGGGCTTACCGACACCTCGAGCGGGCCGCCGCCCAGCTCGGGCGTGAACCATATCGTCAACGTTAACCTGACGTTGAATCAGCCGGTGAAAACGCCATACGGTGCGAGCGGCGGCATGAGTCCGCCGGTTACGATCGCGCACGTCGGCGACACGATTACGTTTGAGAACACCGACGGTTTCGCACACACCGCGACGTCGATTCCGAACGCGACGACCTTTCCGCCGTCGTCCCCGTTCGGGATCCAAGCGGAAAAGCAGACTGGAAACACCGTTTCCGGCGGTTGGAGCAGCGGCGTAATGCAGGCCGGATCCAATTCCCAGACGGTAAAAATCGACAAAAAAGGCCTATATCTTTTCGGCTGTTTCTTCCACTATGGCGCCCCGATGCGAGGAGCGATCGTTGTTCAATAGATCCATTTCCGGCGTTCTTTTTGCCGTCGTGCTCGCGTTTTGCGTGCCGATGCCGGCGAAAGCGATTCCGATCTTTGCGCAGCGCTACCACTTGCAATGCGGCGCCTGCCACAGCGTCATGCCGGAGCTGAATACGTTCGGCAACTATTTCCGCATGCACGGTTACCGCTTGCCCGCACAAAAGCACCCAACGACGTTGTTCGCGATTCGTTATCAGATGGGATACGCTCAAGACCCAGCCGCCGGCACCCGGCGCTGGACGCCGGGCGGCATCGTGCTCGCGAACGCCGACCTTGGAAATATTTCCGCATTCATGCATTATAGTCTCGGTGCCGGCGGCGGTCCGAGCGCGCTGTATCTGGGATTCTTGACGGATTACAACGCACACACCAACTCCGAATATCGTTTGGGGTTGTTCGAACTGCCGTTAGCGCAATCGCCGGGCGAACGGCTCGACGATCTTCAGGGCTACGGGTACTACAACGCGCACGTAGGTCTGAACGATTTACCACTCGCGTCGCCGCGCTGGGGACTATGGGATCAAAAAACCATCGGGAAGCTGGTTGCGAACCTAACCGTTGCGGTCGGTGACTTCAAAGGCGCCGCGTACGGTGGCAAACCGGTCGACACCGGCGAGACGTCGTTTCTCCCCACGCCCGAAGTCGGCTTATGGCTCGACCAAGGAATCCTTACGAAGCCGAATTCAGAAATCGATGCGGGCACAGAATACCTGACCGGCGTCAGAACGATTCTTCCAACCGGCCGCGATGCGTTTAGCGATGCATACCAACGCTACGGCTTGCTCGCGCACGGACGGTTCGGACCGTTCGATCTGCAAGCCGAACAATGGTGGGGCGACGACCGCAACGCCGACGGTTTCGGAACCAATCAAACCTCGAGCGGTGGATATGCGCGCTTGAAAATCTATCCCGTTCCACACGCGTATCTGGGCGTGCGATACGATGCGACCGCAAATCCGTTCGTCACGCGCGACATGACGTACTATGGAGCGTTCATGATCGCGCCGTTCCGCTTCCTCGTTCAGGAAGTTTCACCGATCGCTTTACCGGGCCAGCATCCATCGCTCGGCGGCGCCATGACGGTCGCGTTTCCGGGGTATTACAAGCTCTAGTTTCGCACATCGACCCAAGCGAGCTTTCGAGGACTGACGCATCGTGCAGCAGTACACCAACGACATCGTTTTAGTAACTGCTGAAGGAGATCTCGATGCGTCGTTCGTTCTTGCTCATGGCGCCGGCAGCGGCGTTCGTCGTTACGATGGCGACGGCGTGTTCGGGCGTTCAGCCTCCACCGGTGGCTGCGGGGGCTACGACCGACCAGCGCGTTGCGCTCTTGCGCGCTCAGATGTCGCCAACGCAACTGCTCGAGCTGCAGGCGCAAGGCCAATTACCCGCGCCGATCCCACAGGCGCGCGTTCGCGAGCAACTCCGCCAAATAGAACGCGGGCGCCCGGCTCTGAAAACAAACAAAGCCGCGACGATCGCGCTGTGGGCGACCGACACCAATTTTAACTACCTGCTCGGTCAGACCGCGGACGGCCGCACCACCGTCACGTCGGTCAACCTCGCGCCGAATAGTTGTTATTCGCCGGTCGGCGTGCGCGTCGACGCTTCACAGAACGTGTGGGTGGCGTGCGAGCTTACCTCGCCGAGTACCGTTTCGGGAGCGTTGCAAGAATACGGGCCATCCGGTGCCTACGAAAAGCAGTACTTGCCGACGTGTCCCGCCGCGTTAAAAGGCTGTTCGATGTTTGGCGGCTACGGCTGGGATAGCGGGATCGATTCGAAAGGCGACGTTTTTACCTCGCTCAACATCTACTCGTACCAAGTGTGCAACCCGAGTTGCACTTCGCCCCTGGGTGCCGGCTTCGAATGGTGGCCCAAAGGCAAAAACGCCAGCAAACCGCATCTCATTTCCGCGGGCGCGAGTTGCAGTCCGATCTGTGGCGTCGGCTTCATGGATATCGACGCGGACAATAACATTTGGTTTACGTTTAGCGGTTACGCCGGTACGACGTACGGCTTCGGCTTGGGTGAAGTCACCAATCCGACGACGAACCCGACCGTATCCATCGTCGAACCGATCGGAACGTATCAGTTTTTCGGCGGCGTTAACGTGAGCGACGCTGGGAAGACCCTCAACGTATTGGATCAGTCCGCGCGAACGGTTTCGCAATACCACCTTCCGCTTTCGCCCAGCGGAACGCCGTTCCACGTTCTCGGGCCGATTCCGCAGAACGCGTTCCAAGTTGGCGATCCCACCTCAGGTGGCTTTAATAAGGGTGAAACCAAACTCGCGTATGGCGACACCGGCGGATGGCTCGATATCGGCGACGTTCGCGCGAACAAATGGGCCGCGGTAGCCAGCCCGAATTTCTACAGCGGGATCGAGGGAGCGGCGTACACGCCTTCGGATAAGTGATCTAGCGAAGGATTGGCGGGGCGGCTACCCTCGCGAACCGAAGCGCGACGTGAATGCTCGAGCTCATCTTCTCGACGTCGAGAGCCGGTGCCGAAGCGTTTGCTTGGCGTGAGCCGTTCGCCGTTATCAGCATTACGGATCCAGGCAGCCGGCCCGTTATCTTCGCGCGGTCGACGCCGATGGCGCGGTGCGATCTTCAGTTTTGGGACGTCGTGCAAGGAGCCGCCGGCGACGTCTTCGATGTGGCGATGGCTCGACGAGCGTTGACCTTCGTGCGGCGCGGGTGCGGCGACGCTACGCTGCTTCTGGTCCATTGCGAAGCCGGGATTAGCCGGTCCACGGCAATGGCCGAGGCCCTCGGGCGCATCTATGGCGTCGCAGTTCGGCACCATAACGCGTTACTGTGTAGTCCTAACCCGCTCGTCGCCAAGGTCCTCGGCGAGCAAGCGAGTTATACCTCATGAAGGAGAACCGCATGTCATCTCGCCCATTGCGGGTGCTCGCTGCGTTTGTCGCTGCGGCGCTCGCCGGATGTTCGGGGTCGCCCGGGGTAACGGGTGTCGCTCCCGGAGCATTGACCCAAAGCGCGTCGCGAACCGCGGCCGCGCCAACCGGACGCATTTATAGTTCGTCGTATGGTAACAGCACCGTCGTTTACTACGACAAGGGAACCGGCCCAAATAATCCGGTCGCGGGCACCTTGACCGGCACGTTTGAGTCGCCCGAAGATATGGCGGTCGACGCGAGCGGAAATCTGTACGTCGCCAACGGCAACGCGCAAAACGTTCTGGTCTATCCGGCCGGCGCAACCAGCCCCGGTACGACGCTTTCCGCCCCGGATGGTTTTCCGGATGACGTCGCCGTCGCGCCCAACGGAACCGTGTACGCCGCCAACCTCTGGGGAATGGCGGGGAATCCCGGGACCATCGAGGTGTATAAAAAAGGAACGACGAGCCCGACATCCGTTCTGCGCGACCAAGGTTTCAGCGAGGTCATGGGCGTTGCGTTGGATCGCCGTGGAAACGTCTTTGTTTCGTACAATCAGAACCACGAGACGTTCGGTGCCGTCGAGGAGTTTCGCAACGGATCTCCGGTCGCAACCAAGATCTCGGTCGGCACCGCCGGTGGGATCGGCTTCGATCCGTACGGGCATATGCTGCTCATCGACCGTAAGAGCTCTACGTTGAACGTGTACGATGCCGGCAGTACGAAGCCGAAATACAAACTCGCTCTCCCGGGTTCGCCGATCTATTTTAAGATCGGCCCCAACAAGAAGATGCTGTACGTGGCGAACCTCACACAAGGCGAAATCGATGCGTACGACTACACCCCGTCCAAAATCACGCTCGTCAACAAAATCACCAACGGTATGAACGCCTCCAGCGATAATCTTGGGGTCGCGCTCTCGCCGCAATAAAGGATCGAGATTGGACAATTCTGGCGATACCGCCGAACGCAACCGTGAGATCGTCGCGGCCGCCTTCGAGCGATGGCGTGCCGGCACCGGCAGCTTATTCGAGCTGTTGGCGCAGGACGCGCGTTGCGAAATCGTCGGGAACTCGACGGTATCGGGAACGTACCACGGTAGGGATGCGTTCGTCACCGAAGTGCTTGCACCGTTCGGACAGCGGGTTTCGCGTTCGCTGATTCCGAGCGTGCGCAGAATCTACGCTGACGGCGATTCGGTTATTGCGCTATACGATGGCGAAAGCATCGCAAGCGACGGCGTTCCTTACCGGAATACGTACGCGTGGTTTCTTCGCATGGACGACGGCAAGATCGCCGAGGCGGTGGGGTTCTACGATAGCATCGGCTTCAACGAGTTTTGGTCTCGAGTAGCTCCGAAACGAGACTGACGTGGCAACCTGGGACGACGTACGGCGCATCGCTCTGGAACTACCGGAAACGGCTGAGGGCACGTCGTTTGGAAACATCGCTTGGAAGGTCAAAGACAAGACCTTCGCATGGGAGCGCCCGTTACGCAAATCCGATCTTGCGGCATTGGGAACGGCGGCGCCGGGCGGAGCGATCCTCGGCGTCCGCACCGACGGGCTCGAAATGAAGGAAGTCCTGTTGGATAGCGCACCCAAGATATTTTTCACGATTCCGCATTTCGACGGTTACGCCGCCGTGCTCGTGCGCTTGTCGAAGATCGGAAAAAGGCGCTTGCGCGACGTGTTGATCGACGCGTGGGTCGTACGGGCGCCGAATAAAGTCGCGGCCGCTTTTCTGGCGGCGCAGCCGGCCAGCGGCCGCCCCGAATGAACTTGTTCGAGCGTCCGGATCCGCGGCTCGCGCAATCCGCCGACCCGAGTCCAATCGCGGCGTTGGTGCGCACGATCGGACGCCACGCGGTCGCCTTAGCGTTGTGTTTCGTCGCGGTCGTGGCAGCCTACGCGTGGAACGTCGGCTCCGCGCTCCATCAAGCCGGCAGCGCGAGCGGCATCGTTCGCCTGCGGGGACCGTCAGACAACGTTACGATCGTTCGTGACGAACGCGACGTTCCGCACGTTAGCGCACGCACCGATGCGGATGCATTTTTTGGCGAAGGATACGCGCAGGGAACGGATCGCTTGTTTCAGCTCGATCTTACCAGACGCTACGCATATGGAACGCTTTCGCAAATCGTCGGTGCAAAAGCGTTGTCGATGGACATCGCGCAACGCGCCGTCGATATCGCCGGCATTGCGGACCGGCAGTGGCGGTCGGCGCCGCCCTCGGTTCGTGCGGCCTTGGTCGCGTTCAGCGCAGGCATCAACGCCGCAGCACAGCATCAACCGTTACCCGTCGAGTTTCGCCTGCTGTTATACCGGCCCGCGCCATGGACGCCGCAAGATTCGTTGGCCGTTTCTGTGGTCGCGTCGCTCGAGTTATCCGATTCTTGGAATGATGTCGTTGCACGGGATGACGTGTGGCGCCAAGAGGGCGCGCGCTGTTTCGATGCACTCGTCCCGCTTTCCGATCCGGCATACGATGTAACCGTCCGCGGTACGATTCGAACGAGAAGCGCGGCCGTCGAACCAGCCGGCTGCGGCCCCGCAACGATTGCAAATCTTCCGCATCGTACGGCAATCGGCAGCAACGCGTGGGCCGCCGGAGGGTGGCGCACGGTTCGAGGAAGCGCGTTGATTGCAAACGATCCGCACCTCGACGTCACCATTCCGGGAATTTGGTACGTCGTCGACGTGCGTTCGCCGCACCTTCACGTTGCGGGGGCGACGATTCCGGGCGTGCCGGGCGTCGTGCTCGGACATAACGAACGGCTGGCGTGGGCGTCTACCAACGCGCAGGTCGCGACAACGCAAGTGTTTCGCTTCGAACGAGCGCTACCCGATGGTCACTGGTCGGCGCAACGTTTCGCGGTTCGTTTCGCTTCCGACCGGATCGTACGCTACTATCGCACCCCACGCGAGTTTTCGGTGCCGGCGCAGGCCGGCGGCGCGGCGCTGCTGGTACGATGGCCGATCTATTCGCAACGCCGTTCCGCGATCGAAACCATTCTCGCACTCGACGGCGCGCGCGATGCGCGGGACGCATCGCTCGCGCTCTCGCGATATCGCGGATCCCCGCAGAACTTCGTGCTCGCCGATTGCAATGGCCAGGTTGCGTATCACGCAGCCGGTGTTATCCCGGACGATCCGGCCTGGGGCCGCTACGTCCATCCGCAGGCGGATGTCTCGCGGACGTACCCGGGGTTACCGTACGACTCGCTGCCGTCCGCCGCACCGTCGAGAAGCGGTATTCTGCTGAGCGCAAACAACCGGTCATACGATGCCGGTTACCGGTACCGCTTGTCGGCGCAGTTCGAACCGCCGTACCGCGCGTTCCGCATCGCGCAACTCTTGGCGGCCAGCCGGCGATACGACGCCGGCTATTTCGCCGGTATGCAACTCGATACGTACTCGCCGATCGATTCCGAAATCAGTCGCGAAGTTCTGCGCGTTTCGCAAGTCGCACCGATCGGTACGAGCCAGCGAGCAGCGTTCGAAGTGTTACGAGGATGGGATGGGCGCTTCGACCCGGATTCGCAGGGGGCCGCGTTGGAGCACTCGATTCGGGTGTGGTTGCTCGGCGGTGGTATACCGTTGGGACCTCGTCTCGAACAACTGCGGGCGGGCGGTACGGAGTCGGCGCCCGGTTTCGCCGAGGATGTTTCCGCGTCGCTCGTCTCGTTAGGTTTGAGTCACCGGCCCTGGGGCGATGCCGGTGCAATCAGGATACAACATCCGTTGTCGCCGATGCACTTCAGCTTTCTGGATGGCGATCTGTTGCCCGGTGCCGGAAACGAGGATACGATTCGTTTGCAAGAGCCGGGATTCGCGCAAGGTTTCCGCGCGGTATGGGATACCGGGGATTGGAATCTCGGTGGCATCAGCATACCGAGCGGGGAATCCGGAGAACCCGGCTCGCCACACTACACCGATTTGACGCCGGCATGGATCGCGGGAACGTTGCAGCCCTTACCGTTCGGTGATTCCGCGGTGCGTCGCCACGCCGTCGGCGTATTACAACTGATCCCGGAGCGGTAGCCGTCAGGATTCCCCGCGTCTGCCGGGAAAGAGGTAGTTATGGCGGACCGAAGCGGTACGTATCGTCGAACGCTATGCGTTCTGGCGATGATTTTATTGGGCGCGACGGCTTCCGATTGGCCGATGCCGGCACCGGCGCCGTACGCCCCGATCGCTACGATGGTACGGACGGTCGATGCCGGCCGTTTGGACGCGTCGGTGCGGCGTCTCGTAGCGTTCGGAACCCGCAACGATTTTTCGGAAACGGCATCGACGCGCGATCGCGGCGTTTTCGCCGCCCGCGATTGGATCGTCCGGCAGTTCTCGGATATTGCATCATCCAGCGGCGGACGGATGAGCGTCACGCTCGACACCTATCTGCAGGCGAAAACGCCCCGCACACCGCGTGCCGTCACCGAGTCGAGCGTCATCGCGACGCTGCGTGGTACCGAACCGGGTCGCACGTACGTCATGTCGAGTCATTACGACGATTGCGACGGGCGCTGCACCGATGGCGCGGGCACCGCGCCAGGAGCCGACGACAATGCATCGAGCGTTGCCGCCGTGCTCGAGGCGGCTCGCGTAATGGCCGCCTCGAACTTTCGCGGAACGATCGTCTTTGCGTGCTTCGACGGTGAAGAGCTGGGGCTGTGGGGTTCGAATCATTTCGCGCGCGAGCTGGCGGCGAAGAACTCGCCCGTGCTGGCGGTGTTGAACAACGACATCATCGGAAATTCGACCGGCGGCGACGGCGTTTCCGAACCGAACGTGATTCGAGTTTTTAGCGAAGGTATTCCGGTGAAGGCCGATCGCGCGTCGGTCGATCTCGTCGGTTCCGAAAACGATTCGCCGTCGCGCGAGCTATCGCGCTTCGTAGCCGAAACGATACCCGCCTACGTTCCCGATTTCGCCGTGCGCCAGATTTTCCGCGCCGACCGGTTTTTGCGCGGCGGCGATCAAGAATCGTTTCAAGACGCGGGTTTTGCTGCCGTGCGCTTCGTCGAGGGCCATGAGAACTTCACCCATCAGCATCAAGACGTTCGAGTGGTCGACGGCGTGCAGTACGGCGATCTGCCGCAATACATCGATCCGGCATACTTGCAACGCGCTACGCAAGCCAACGTCGCCGCGCTGGCGACCTTAGCTCTGGGAGCGCCGGCTCCCGCCAACGTGCAGATGGTGCTCGATAAGCTCGGGTATACGTCCACGCTGCGGTGGAACCGCGCGAACGGCGCGGTTTCGTACGAGGTCGTGTGGCGTTCCACCGATGCTCCACAATGGGAACACGCGCGCGACGTCGGGGACGTCGACTCGGCCACGCTTCCGATTTCGAAAGATGACGATATTCTAGCGGTACGCAGCGTGGACGCCAACGGACTGCGTAGTCCGGCCGTCTACCCTGTTGCCGTGCGACCACACGCTGCCGCGAAATAGGAGTACCCCACGATGTCTTCTCGTTCGTTCGTACCGCGATCCATCTCGGCATGCGTTGCCGGGTTGGCGTTATTCGCGTGCGCCGCTTCTACCGCGCTGCACTCACCGGTGGCGCGTGCCGCCGCGCTCCCGGCCCTTCATACCAGCGACACGGCACTGTCGGTCGCGTTGGAACGCGTTCTGAGCGTCTATCTAAGCAAATACGGTGCGGGCGAGCATCTTTCGGCGCTCTCTTTGGCCGTAAGCCTCAAGCCGGGAAGCACGCCGATCGATTTAGCGGTTGGAACGACCACATACGGTTCGGGACCGAAAGCGAGCCCATCGGACCTGTATCAAATCGGAAGCAACACCAAAGCTTTTACCGCCGTCGCGGTATTACAGTTGGAAGCGCAGGGGCGGTTATCGATCGACGCGCCGATCGGCAGCTATCTCCCGCAATATCCGAAGTACGCGCAGCTCACCCTACGCCATCTGCTCAGCATGACGGGCGGACTCGCGACATACGACGACACGCCGGCGTGGTACAAGCTTTTTACGGCGGACCCGATGCGTTATGAGTCACCCGACGAGCTGATACGGTTGGTCTACCCGCAGATCAAATATCCGCAAGGCACGAAATACTCGTATTCCAACACCGGCTACATCTTGGCGCAAGAAGTCGTCGCCGCGCGCAGCCAAAGCCACAGTTTTGCCAAAGAGATCGATCGAATCATCGCGTCGGCCGGATTGAAGAACACGTATTACAGCGATAACTTCTATCCGCCCGAGGTAGCGCGTCGCGTGGTTGCCGGGTACTACGAGTACGGCGATCCCGGCTTCGAAAAGTTTATGGGCAAGAACGTTACCCCCTACACCGTTTCCTGGGCGCAAGGCGCCGGCTCGATCCTATCCACGCCCGAGGACATGACCGTTTGGGCGCGCGCGCTGTATTCTGGGAACGCGCTCCTGCCGGAGCGGCAGAAGCGCGAACTGATGCAGATGGTTTCGACGAAAACGTCCAAGCCAATTGCTGCCACATCCGCCGCGGACCCGGCCGGCTTTGGTTTAGGTATCGCGCAGAAATACGATCAGCATCTGGGGACGTTCTGGTTTTATCTCGGCGAGACGCTCGGGTTTCGTGCGGCGCATTTGTACTTTCCGAACTCGGGTTTGACGTTTGCGGTTTTCGCGAACAGCCGTCCGACGGATAAGGACAGTCACTTGCCACAGTTGTTTGGGCAGTTGTACGAGACGATCCAAAACCACCGCGTCCGGTGACCCTCAGGGCGTGGTTATACGCAAGATCTTACCGGTCTTGACAACTTCGAAAGCGGTGTTCGGAACGTTCTTGAGCTGATCGAGATCGTTGTCGTTCCAGCACGACGCGGCGCTGCCGCCTTGTCCTTGGAAATACCAATTCGAGCCGTTGTCAGCAACGAACATCCCATAGGCCTTCATCGCCGTGGCGATCACCAGCGACTGACCGGTCAACCCCGAGATGTCGTACGACGCTTTCATTCGGATACGTAGTCCCATCGGCGGCAGCGACGGGTCCTGGCTGTTGCTTGCAAAGTGCGTAGCCGGATGTATATATCCGGCTTGCGTCTCGTTGAAGGTTACGCGCAGGGCGTGATCGATTTCCCCGGCGGCGACTTCGTCGCACTTCACGAGCGCGGGAAGAATGGGTAAGCCGGCGGCATCGGCCGACGTCCATCCGTTGGGACGCAACTTATTCGTATTTAACGGGAAGAGCGCGCCGGAACCGGCGCGCCAACTCGCACCGCCATTTACCGGGAACGCGCGCCACATCTCATACAGTTTGCAGGCGCCTTGTTGCAGCACCAGTACGTGGCGGTCGCCATTGGCATGCGGGCCGCCTTCGATCGGGGCGTTTGGCGGGATCGGATACGGCCCCGGGTCGCTCTGGGATTTGTAGTGAAACTTGACGGGGACTTGCGGCTGATTCTTCGGTACGATTACGAACGGGATGCCGTAATGCGGGTTCTGTCCAAAATCGGGATGCAAATTTCCGGGCAACGCCGCGATGTAGGCGTCGGAATTTGGATCCAGCGGGTACTGCGAAATGTCCGTGTTCCA
>DASXXU010000191.1:0-2533 GCA_036502885.1 Candidatus Tumulicola sp. | reverse complement strand
GAGTTGCTAGCGGCCGTTCCGGGGATATCCGACCGGCTGCTGACCGAGCGCCTGCGTGAGCTCGAGTCGGCCGGCATCATCCTTCGCGAGGTGCAGTCCGGTTCGCCGGTGCGGGTGCAGTACGAGCTAACCGATAGTGGCCGCGAGTTACGTGAAGCCTTGGACGCGGTCGGGAAGTGGGCCGAACGCTGGCTCCCCGCGGGCGTCTAACGTTTTGCCCGAACGAACAACATCGTCGACTCGCCGTTGAGCGTCGCGTTTCCCATTTCGACAAATCGCGCGTGCTGCGCGACGCGAATCGAGGCCGCGTTTTCGGGCGCAACCAAGGACACCGTCCGATCGTTGGTGAGCGAGGCATCCGCCCATGCCAACATCGCACGAACGGCTTCGGTCGCGTAGCCTTTTCCCCAGTGCTCTTTCGAAAGTACCCAACCGGCTTCGGGCGTGCCCTCGATCGACGGTTCCATCACGCGGTGAAAGTCGGCCAAACCGACGTCGCCGACGAACCCGTGCGTGGCACGCTCCTCGATCGCCCAGTAGCCGTATCCCAGCACGCTCCATAAGCCTGCGTAGTTCAGCATGCGGCTCCACGTTTGCGTTCGCGTGCTCGGCGTTTTCGTGATGTGACGCACGACGTCGGGATCGCTCCACATTTCGGCGCACGCATGTAAATCGTCGGGACGATGCGCTCGTAGTATCAGCCTTCCGCTTATCAGCGTCGGCACCTTAGCCATGCAGGGGTCTCTCCTCGCGACCGTCAGTTGCATATTCGTTGTCGCATGTAGCTTAACCGCTCCCGGCAGGGCGCTGTGCGTGCGAATCGTCGATGCGTGCATACAATGCAGCGTCGCGAACTAACCCGTCTTTGACGTAGCAAGCGCGCATCACACCTTCACGCCCAAAGCCCGCTTTTTCGAGAACGCGTATCGACGCAACGTTGTGCGTCATGGGTGTCGCAAACACTCGCACTAGCCTCAATTCTTGAAACGCATAGCGGCAGATGCGCGTTACTGCCGCGCTCGCGATTCCGCGCCCCCAATACGATGTGCCCAGCCAGTAGCCAAGTTCCGCCGAGCGGCGTTCGATATCCGTTCCCGGAACGAGCCCGATTCCACCGATCGCCTCGCCTTCACACTCGATCGCGAAGGTAACGATCGGGTCTTGCTCCAGCGTGCTCTCGATCCAGCCCACCGCATCTTGCAGCGAGTACGGATGTGGCATCGCATCGCGCAGGTTGATCCAGACGCTTCGGTCGTTGGCAAGCTTTGCAATCGATGCTGCGTCGTGCGTAGCCGGAGGGCGCAGTGCGATCGATTGGCCGCACTCGAGTCGCATCGTATCGTTTCGAGGGTGCTTACGTTTGCGGGGTGACGAGTTCTTGGGCCAAAACGAACTGCACGCCCTCGGCCTGGAGTTCCGGAATCAACGCGCGCACGGCTGCTAGCGTCGTCGGCTTCGGATGGCCGATCGCGATCGCGCTGCCGGTGCGTAGGGCGATCGCCGCGGCTTGCCGCAGCTGCGCCTCGCTGTACGTGACCGATTCTTGATTGTCCAAGAAGACGTCGCGGGCGGCTGTCGGTACGTCGTGAGCTTGCGCGGTGCGTTCGCCGACCGATGCCGGGTTGGTCATGGAATCGATGAAGAACACGTCGTGCTTGGCGAGCACATCGATGACATCGCGCATCACGCGCGGGTCGGCCGAGCCCTTGCTGCCCTCGTGATTGTTGACGCCGCGTGCTAACGGCACTTGCGCGAGATCGTTTTCGACTTGCGCTTCGATCTGGGAGTCGCTCATCTCGGTCGTCACCTTACCGGGGCCGGGATTCAGGCCCGAAAGCGTTTCCATCGGCAGATGCAGCATCACGCCCTTGCCGGCCGCGCCGGCTTCTTTGGCGATCGTCGACGTGTACGGGACGTCCGGCAACACCGACATCGTCAGCGGAACGCCGAGTGCGACGAACCCGCGCTCGGTGTCGATCCATTGTCCGCAATCGTCGACGATCAACGCGAGCTTCGCGCCCGATCCGTGCACGCGCGGGAGCGGTCCGCCGGGTGGTGCGGTAACCGTTTCGGCCGGCGTCGTCGAGGGTGCGGCGCTGGGGCTCGGCTCCGCGCTCGGTTCGGCAGAGGCCTCGGCGTTTTCGGTCGCGGTCGCGACCGGTTCGGGCGTATCCGTCGCCGCTTCTTCGGGCGCTTCGGTTTCGGTCGGCGTCGACGTCACGACGGCGACGGTATTCTCGTGCGACCCACGATGATGCGGCGCGAGCAGCCACCATGTTGCCGCGGCGGCGATCAGACCGATGAGGATTAATGCGATGGGGATGGGCGAACCGCGGCGTCCACGACGTTTGCTGGGCACGCGCTACGTTTCGTCACAGGTTGACGCCGACATGCTTGCTGTGCCAGGAACGCGCGGCGCGCCAAGGCAAGAGGAAGTGCGTGAAAAGCCTTATCGCAGCAGCGTTCGTGATCGCAAGTGCCGCGTTCGCGCTGCTTTCTCCGGTAACGGCGCGATCTGCCGCGCCCGCGATCG
>DASXXU010000190.1:0-1978 GCA_036502885.1 Candidatus Tumulicola sp. | reverse complement strand
AGCGGCTCGGATCTGCGCGCTCGTTGTCGCGTCGGGAGTCTCCGCAGCGTCAAACAGTGTGAAGGCTAACGCGACCAGCAGCACGACGGCGATCACAATAGCAACGCACCACGAAACAAGAGCTTTATATGCGGATGCGTTAGGGCGCGACATCATCGGCCGAGACTTCTGGGCCATCGCTTTAGGTTCCGGGTGCAGTGGAACGCCTTACAACGCTCCACTGCACGGCGTGCTTCTTCTTACTCCGGTCCGGCTAAAGGGGTGCCGCCGGATCCGTGGCCGCCCCGGTAGCGAAACCGCTCGGCGAAATGCCGTTGGTGAAACTATAGGCGTACGTGCCGCTCGGATACACGTACACGTCGACACTACCGCCCAAATCGGCACAGAAGAGATGCGTCTCCTGACGATTAAGCGGACACCAAAGCGATAAGCCTTGCATCGGCGTGACGACCGGCGTGCCGTTGTACGGCGGCGCGTAGACGTTCAGCGTGTAGTTGTTCCAATCGGTGATTATCAGATTGTCCGACCGATCGAACTGCGGAGCGCCGGGTAAGCCGAGGACGACCCCGCCGAGCATCGAGCCGGGCATTTTTCCGTGTGGGAATTCGACGACGTCGGCATCGCCTGATGCATCGCGATTCGAGACGAAGATGTTGTCGTGGCTATCGGTTGCGATGCCGATGAGCTCGTTAAACGTTGAATAGGTCAACGTTCGGAGCAATTTGCCGGTGCCATCGTACACATCTACCTGGCCGGCTGCGCCGGCGGCGCCAAAGATGTTCAGAATATAGATGTGGTGTTGGCGGTCAAACCCAACGTCTGCAGGTTGGCCGTTCGGGTCGGCGATATTGAGAAGCGCTTTACCGCAGTTCGGCGCGTATTCTTGCGTATACCCTTGGCCGCCGCCGGTTCCGTTCGGCACCCACAAATTTCCGGCGCGATCGGTAGCGATACCGTTGATGGACGTTCCGCCCAACGAACAGACCGCTGGTTTGTTGCGCTTGTTGTTGAGATGATATTCCTGAACCGGATTTCCGGAGAATTGACCGATGTAGAGATATCCCTTGGCAGCATCGGGCACGACCGAATCGATACCAGTCAAATGATGGATCGAACGATCGCGCATCGGCGAAACCGGCGAAACCGCGCCGTTCCGAGCGATGGTCAGGTCTTTAGATATCGCCGAACCGGATGCGGTTGGCGCGAACGCCTGTGGCGAACCCGCGGTTCCCAGATTGTTCCCCGAACAACCGGCAGCCAGCGCGAAGGTGGCCGCTGCGACGGTCCTCCCGACGAAAATATGCGTGCGATTGCGCACCATAACAACACCCCTTTCGATGTAGGTGAAACGACTTAGATGGCCCATCATCGCGGGACCTTGGCAGTCGACTGCCAAAACGCGGTAAACTGAAAGCGAGCACCGATATGGCGTTAAGTGTTGATGTGGCTTACACAGCCACACGCGAAATTCTTCGCTACCGCAACCATCCGCAACGATTACGTTCGAACGCGCTCGTTCGGTCGTGGTGGAGTGCAGCCCAAGCGGGCGATGCAAAAGCTGGTGATGACGAAGCGCTGGTTTGGGCGTTAAATCGCCGGCTTCACGAGTCGATTGCAGCCATGCCACAGCGCTATTCCGAGTTACTGCGACGGTGCGATCTCGAGGGCCAGCCGCATCGAAGCGTCATGCGCGAGCTCGCGCTATCCGAGCGACACTTCTACCGCGAACGCCGGGCAGCGATCACGGCATTAGGTCAGCTTTTCAAACGCGGGCCAATCAAAATGCGCGCGGCTTCCATTTCGTTGGGCCACGACCGGCTGAGCCTCGGGTTGGCGCGCGCCGATGCGCTCGAGCGCGCTGGGCAAACCGATGACGCGCTCGGAGTACTTCTGCTCGTGCGCAGGGGCGCGGCGGACGATCAGGCCATTCGCGTCGACGTCCGATTGGCCGAAGTCAATCGCGATGCGGGACGGTTCG
>DASXXU010000189.1:0-10511 GCA_036502885.1 Candidatus Tumulicola sp. | reverse complement strand
GCCTGGCTGCTCGACCATGGCGACGGCTACGCCCAGCCGGCGGCGGCGATAACCTCGGCGGTGCTCGGGCGCACGATCGATGGGCACTCCGCGGGCGATCTCACGCGCGACGACGTGCTCGATAACATCACCCTTTACTGGCTGACGAATACCGGCGTCCCATCTGCGCGGCTGTATTGGGAAAACAAGCTCGGATTCTTCGACGTGAAGGGCGTCACCGTTCTCACCGGCGTCAGCGCGTTTCCACACGAGATCTACACTGCGCCGCAGAGCTGGTCGCAAGCGGCCTATCCGAAACTTGCTTACTATAAGAAGCACGACGTGGGCGGTCACTTCGCAGCCTGGGAGCAGCCCGCACTCTTTTCCGAAGATGTTCGCGCCACATTCCGCTCGCTGCAGACGACGACGCCGTCCTCATGAGCGAGATCGATCCTGAGGCGCCGCCGAGTGGGACCGGATGCGTCGAGTGTTTATCCACCGACGGATGGTGGCTGCACCTTCGCCGATGCGCGAAATGCGGCCACATCGGTTGCTGCGATAGCTCACCCAGCCAGCACGCTCGAAAGCATTTCGAACACACCAAGCATTCCGTAATCGCTAGTTTCGAACCGGGCGAGAATTGGCTTTACGATTTCGGATCCGATGATTTCGTCACCGGACCGCCGTTGGTCGCGCCGCACTCGCATCCGGCGAGTCAACCGGTTCCCGGACCGCACGGTCGCGTGCCGGAAGACTGGGAAGAACAGCTTAACTAAACCACGCCGCAGGAGCTGATATGAACCGGATGATCTTTATCGCGTCCGTCGCGAGCGCTATTTCTATCGGTCAATTGGCAAAGGCCGACGGTTCGACCAAACGTACACCCGTAGAAACGATAACGGCAAAATCGAACTTCGCGGATCCTTCATGGTCTTGTGCGAGCCCCGTGGTCTGGCTCGACATCCCGAGCGGTCTCTATTACCGCAAGGGCGAGGGTGGCTACGGGCGCACGGAACGTGGCGCGTACACGTGCGAACAGCGGGCTGTAGAAGCCGGAAATCGCGCTAACTGACAACGAAGGGCGAACTCTATGTCGCACCATTACTCCGGTCCCGATTTCGCGTTTCCCAATGGGGACGCGCGTTTGAATTTTACCGATCTATACGCGTTCCCGAAACCCGGCGACGATGCCAAAACGATCGTGATCATGGATTTTCACCCATCGGTGGGGCTCAAACCAACCGGCCCGACGACGACGATTCCATTCGCACCCAAGACGTTGTACGAATTGATGATCGACACGGATGGCGATTCGATCGCCAACGTTGCGTATAGCGTGCGGATCGATGACTCGCCGCAGGGAGGTCAAACGGCAACGTTGCGTCGCATCGATGGCGCACAGTCCGCTCGCACGGGAAGCGAAGGCGTGGTAATCGTCGACGCATTTCCGGTGTCCACCGGTAAAGGCGCGAAGGTCGCGACATCGGGCGACTACCGTTTCTTTGCTGGTATGCGCAGCGACCCGTTCTTTTTCGATACGAACGGTGCTCTGAATAACTTGACGTTTACCGGCGCAGATTTTTTCATCGATAAAAACGTCGCTTCCATCGCGTTGGAAATGCCGAACGCGCAGTTCGGTTCGGAGAACGTCCGGCTGTGGGCGCGGACAGTGGACGGTATGTCCGGCACTTGGGTCCAGGCCGATCGTGGCGCGAGGGCCTCGCAAGAGCCGTTTCTCGCCGCCGACGAAAAGGTGGCGTACATAACGGGCCAGCCGGCGGACGATGCTCGATTTATTCCACTCTTTGCGCATGCGTTGCAGCATGCCGGCGGCTACACGCCCGAGGAATCGATGCGCGTTGCCGGCACGATGTTGCCCGACTTGTTGCCGTATCGACCCGGTCTCGCAGCTTCCTATCCGACCAACGGCCGGGCGCTAACCGACGACGCCAGCGCGCACTTCCTTCGCGTCCTCACCAACGGCAAACTGCAGGGTGACGGGGTTCACCCGCATACGGATTTCTTAACCGACTTTCCGTATTTGGGGGTACCGCACGCCACGTCGTGAGCTGATTCTTCGAGTTACAAAGCAAACGGGTCCGGGTGATTGCATCCGGACCCGTACGTTGTCGCGGGAGCCAGCTTCGTACCCGCACTTCTAGGAGGCTCAGTATGAATGTCTTGACCGCTCGAATGTCTCGTGGTGTAGCCGTTACGACTATCGCTCTCGGTTGCGCTCTCGCTTCGATCGCCCCGGCTTACGCCTATCCCGTGGATTTTGGCGCAAACTTCAAGACGCGGCAGGTCGCTGTCGACGGAAGCGTCGTTAGCTTGACCGTCGGAGGGCACGGCCCCGTGCTGGTGTTGTTGCATGGCTACGCCGAGGATTCACGCATGTGGAAACCGCTGGCCAAGTCACTAGCTCCGCGATTTACCGTCATCGCGCCCGATCTTCCCGGATTCGGGAACTCGTCGATTCCAGCGTCGGGGCTCGATATGAAGACGGCGGCGAAGCGCGTGCGCGACGCCGTACACGCGCTCGGCTACAGCAACGTCCTGGTCGCGGGACACGACATCGGGCTGATGGTCGCGTATGCCTACGCCGCGACGTACCCGGCCGAGGTGAAAAAACTCGCGCTTATGGATGCGTTTCTGCCCGGCGTTGCTGGTTGGGAGCCGATCTACAACAGCCCCGAGTATTGGCATTTTCGCTTTCATGGGCCGACGCCGTTAGCGTTGGTCTCAGGTCGCGAAAATATTTACTTCGCGTACTTCTGGAACGATCTCGCCTTCGATAAGAACCAGTCGATCCCACAGAGCGATCGCGCTGGATACGTGGCAGCGTATTCTCGCCCCGGTCGTATGGCGGCGGGGTGGAGCTATTTCGCGTCGTTCCCGCAGACCGCTGTGGATTTCGCCGTGTTCGCAAAAACGCAACTGACGATGCCGGTCTTATCGATTGGCGGCGACCATTCGCTGGGCGTCGCGCTGGGCGATCAGGTACGACTGGTAGCGAAGAACGTCGAGGTAGTCGTGCTGAAGAAGAGCGGGCATTGGATCATGGAGGAGCGCCCGACCGAGACCATGGCTGCGCTCACGCATTTCTTCGAACAGCCTTGAGTGTAACTTGATGCAGTCGCGCCGTCGCATGTTGACAACCGTCGCTGGTGGCGTTGCGGCGGCAGCCCTAGCGCCGTTGCGCGCGAAAGCGGACGGCGCGCTGGTGCGGGTGCGGGCGCCGCTCGTTCCGGTAATCGCCGACGAAGCGTGGGCGATTCGTACCGTCGTCGGATTACGCCCGTTTCGGCGCAACGGGTTCGCACTCTACGCGACGCGCCTTGGCGGAAAACGCGTCGTGCACAACTACGGCCACGGTGGTGGCGGGATTACGTTGTCGTGGGGCTGTGCTACGCTCGCCGCGGATCTCCTTAACGACGTCGCCACTCGCAATGCCGCCGTGTTGGGATGCGGCGTACTCGGGCTGTCGACGGCGCGCATCTTGCAAGAACGCGGGTTCGATGTAACGATTTACGCCGACGCGATGCCGCCGAACACAACCTCCAACATCGCAGGCGGCCAATGGGCGCCGACGGCAGTGTTTCGCGCTGACGATGTTACCCCGGCATTCATGACCGTCTTCCAAAGAGCGGCGAAGATCGCGTACCAGCGCTTTCAGTTGATGGCCGGGACGCGCTACGGCGTACGTTGGATCGATAACTATGATCTCACGACGCAACCCGATCAAAAGGGACAATATGCGACGGAGCAGGCAGAGGGTGTGGCGCTCTTTGCCGATGTCGCGCAGATCGACCCGGCGTCGACGCCGTTTACCGCGCCATACGTTCGACGCTTCGCATCGATGTTGATCGAACCGAACACGTATCTGCCGGCGCTGCTCGAGGATTTCTTCATTGCCGGCGGCCGGGTTCGCATTCGACGCTTTTCCCACGTTTCAGAAGTCGTCGCTTTGCCGCACGACTCGATCGTTAACTGCACCGGATTGGGATCGCACGAACTCTTCGGCGACCAAGATATCTATCCGATACGGGGTCAACTCACCATTCTCGAACCGCAACCCGACGTGAACTACATCATCGTCGCACCGAACCTGTCGTATATGTTTCCGCGTTCCGACGGTATCGTCGTTGGGGGAACGTTCGACGCCCACGATTGGTCGCTGGAACCAAATCCGCAGACGGTGCACGAAAAGCTCGCAGCGCTACGAGCGCTGTATCGATAAAAAAACGGGCCCAGATGTTTACACCTGGACCCGTACTTGGTTGCGGGGGATGGATTTGAACCACCGACCTTCGGGTTATGAGCCCGACGAGCTACCGGACTGCTCCACCCCGCGGCGACTGAGCTGAATACGACGGGGGCGGCGTCCCCCCTGCCGAAGGCGGCGGCGTGCCGCTCGCCTCGACTATTCCCAAGATCCACCTACATTGTCACCTCGAGGGAAGCCTACGCCCGGCGACATTCGTCGAGTTTGCCCGAGAGCAAGGGCTTCCGCTCCGGTATCGGCCCGACGGCGTTCAGGACGCAGGCGCTGAGTCCGTGGATCCCAAGGACCCGTACCGGTTTGAATCGTTCCGCGACTTCTTGTACGGGTTCGCAGCGGTGAGCCGCACGTTGTCGTCGCCGGATCGCTTCGCACGGCTGGCGCGCGAGTTCGCGCAAGACGCCGCCGAACAAAACGTTGTCTACGGCGAGCTGTTTGTCTCGCCGTCGGTCTGGACGTTCTTTCAGCCCGGCCTCGACGTGCGCGCAACCTTGCGCGATATCTTGGCCGAGTTGAACGCGGACGGTGAATCTCGCTTCGCGCTCATCCTCGATTTGACGCGCAACTTCGGGGTAGAAAATGCGATGCGAACGACGCGATTAGCCGAGTCGCTCGCCGGCGACGGGGTAATCGGCATCGGCCTCGGCGGGGACGAACAGCGATTTCCCCCCGAACTATTTGCCGATGCGTTTGCGTACGCTCGCGCTGCCGGTCTGCATTGCGTCGCGCACGCGGGCGAGGCTGCCGGCCCGCAAAGCGTTCGCGTGGCGGTTGAATTGCTGCACGCCGAGCGCATCGGACACGGCATCGCGGCCTTGCAAGACGAAGCCGTCGTCGAGTTGTTGCGCGAGCGTCGTATCGCGCTGGAGATCTGCCCGACGTCGAACGACCGAACCGGTGCGGCATTATCCGACGGCGATGCATTCGAGCAATTCGATCGGGCCGGTTGCATCGTCACCATCGATGCCGACGATCCGCCGATGTTCGGCACGTCGATCGAAGCCGAATACGGCCGCGTCGAGGCGGCGTGCGGCGCCGAAACCCTCGAACGGTTCGTACGAAACGCGATCGACGCGAGCTTTGCGGATGACGCTCTAAAACGACGCCTGCGCGGCGTCGTGCAACCTTAAGCCTGCGGCGGAGCGTCTTAGAGCCCTATGGTATCGGCCACCGACCTGCTTACGTTGCCCTTATTCGAGGGGTGCGATCCCGCCCATGTCGATTTTTTCGCGCGTCACAGCGCCGATCTGCACGTGGTCGCGGGCGAATGGATCGTGCGCGAAGACGAAGGCGCGCGCTTTTACGTGTTAATCAGCGGCACGGCCGCAATCGTAAAAACGATTGGCGCGCGCCCGGTCGAGCTGGGCGAGTACGAGTTGGGCGACGGCTTCGGGGAAATCCCGCTGTTGATGGGTTCGGGCATGTTGGCCGGCGTGCGCGCCGTCACCGACGTGCGGGTTGCGCGCGTCGACGGCACCGTGTTCTGGCGCATGATGCACGACGACGAGCGCTTTGCCGAAACCGTCAGCAACAATATGGGCCGCCGCGTCGCGCTGGTGCGGCATCTTGCGATCGAACGTCCCTCCACGGTTTGTAACGTGCTGGGCGACAGCCGTTCACCGTCGTGTTACCAGTTGCGCGATTTCTTATCGCGCATGCACGTGCCGTTCGATTGGGATGAGCGTGACGGTCCCGAATGCGATGTCATTTTCAGCGAAGGAACGTCGTTGCACTCGCCCGCAATTCGCGAACTTGCCGAACGCCTCGGCCTTTCCGCGGTACCGGAACATTCGTGTTACGACATCGCGATCGTCGGGGCCGGACCGGCCGGTTTGGCGGCCGCGGTCTATGCAGCATCCGAAGGCCTCGATGCGTTGTTAGTCGATCGCTACGCGCCCGGCGGCCAAGCCGGCACCTCGTCGCGAATCGAAAACTATTTGGGTTTTCCGGCCGGCATTTCGGGCGAAGACCTAGCCGATCGAGCGTTACGTCAAGCGCAGCGATTCGGCGCCGACATCGTCGTCGTTCGCGAAGTGTGCCGCCTCGAAGGCGACGCCGGCGAACGCCATCTCGTGCTCGAAGACGGGCAAACGATCTACGCTCGCGCCGTCGTACTGGCGCCGGGCATCGAATACCGATCGTTAACCGCTGAAGGCTGCTCCGACTTCGTCAATCGTGGTCTTTATTATGGCGCTTCGCAGACCGAAGCCGCGGGTGTTGCCGGAAAGAACGTGCACATCGTGGGCGGCGGAAACTCGGCCGGACAAGCCGCATTGAACTTCGCCGGCTATGCTGAAAACGTGACCATCGTGATCCGGGGGACGGACCTCGGAAAGAGTATGTCGAGTTACTTGGTCGATCGGATTCGAACGTCCGCAAACATCCGCGTGCTCACGTCGTCGGAGATAACGGCTGCGCACGGCGATCAGCGACTGGAACGAATTACGATTGCGAACAACGACGGTACTTCGGAAACTGTCGACACCGCCGGACTCTTCGTGTTTATCGGAGCGGTGCCGCGGACCGATTGGCTGGAGGGAGTGGTCGCGCGCGACAAGATGGGATATCTGCTGACGGGTCCCGACGTACTGCAATCCGGGGCGCCTTGGCCGCTCGAGCGGCATCCCTATTTCCTCGAAACGAGCCAGCCTGGCGTTTTTGCCGCCGGCGACGCTCGCTTGGACTCCCTCAAGCGGGTGGCCTCGTCGGTGGGAGAGGGTTCCAGCACGATCTCCATGGTGCACGAGTTCCTAGCGTCGGTCGCGGAAAACGACCCCGCGCGTCGAATTACGAAAGAGCATGTCGGGACATAGTCATTTCGATGAATCGGTCGAGGAGTATCTCGAAGCGATCTACCGCCTCGAATACGAGGGCCCGGGCGTTACGACGTCGGGCTTAGCTTCGGCCATGGGTGTGACGCCTGCGTCCGCATCCGGCATGCTGAAGAAACTCGACAAAGAGGAGTACGTTTCGTACGTAGCGCGCGGCGAAGTAAAACTTACGCGCAAAGGCTTGGAAGTCGGCGTCAAGATTTTGCGGCGCCACCGCCTCGCCGAACGCTTGTTGACCGACGTTTTGGGCATGCCGTGGGACGAAGTGAACGCCGAGGCGTGCATGCTCGAGCATGCGATTTCGCAACGGGTCGAAGACCGGCTCGTCGAGTTACTCGGCGATCCGAGAACGTGCCCGCACGGCCACCCCGTTCCGGCCCGCGACCTTTCCGAAACGCCGCGTACCGGCGTTCCGTTAGCGCAGATCGAGGCGGGCCGCGATGCAATTGTGAGCGGCGTAACCGACGGCGTTCCGGAGATCCTGCGATATCTCGGCGAAGTCGGACTCTTTCCCGGCGCGCAAGTGCGCGTTCTCGAAAAAGCTCCGCTCGGCGGTCCGGTGACCGTCGAAATCGGCGACGCTCGACACGCCATTTCGCTCGAACTAGCGCGAATGGTTGTTGTGGGAAACGATGCCGGCGATGATCACACGACTACTGATACTTTGTAACGTCGTCGCGTACATCTGGGAAGTGAGTGTCGCCGGACCCGGCGCGCTTTCCATTTGGGGCGGAGATTTAACGCGCGTTCTGATCGCGGGCGCTTTGAATCCAACCGCCGTGTTGCACGATGGCCAATGGTGGCGGATCCTGACGAGCGCGTTTCTGCACGGCGGCTTGATGCATATCGGCGTCAACATGCTGTCGTTGTGGATTCTCGGGCGTTTCGTTGAGTTTGCGCTCGGCCCGTGGCGGATGTTGCTGGTATACATGATTTCTCTGGTCGCTTCCGGACTCGGCGTCGTGTATTTCAGTAGCCCGGAGACGGTTACCGTCGGCGCAAGCGGCGCGATTTTCGGCTTATTTGGAGCGCTGTTTGCGGTCGGACTTCGCTTGGGGCGTCCGGGCATGCAACTGGTACGAGCCAACATCGGAATTCTCGTCATCAACCTGATTATTTCGTTTACCGTGCCGTCGATTTCGTGGCAGGCGCACATCTGCGGGCTGCTGGCCGGTTTTGTCGCGACGTTGCTGATCTACGCTCCGCCGGTTCGTCTGCAGCCGGTCGTGGTCGATGCCAACACGGGCAGCGCGCTCGAAACCGAATACCAAGGTCCACCACAAACGCCGCAACAGCGGACGTGACCGAAGCCATCGAACGGATCTTCGCGCCGGGCGGCCCGATCGCACGGACGCTGCCGGCGTTCGAACCGCGCGCCGGCCAAGTGCAGATGGCGCACGTCGTCGAGCGTGCGTTGCTCGAAGGCATGCATGCAATTGTCGAGGCCGGCACGGGCGTCGGCAAATCGTTGGGTTATTTGGTTCCGGCCATTCGCAGCGGCAAAAAGGTCGTGCTATCCACCGGCACGATCGCGTTGCAAGAGCAGCTGGTTACCAAAGATATTCCGCTGGTTGGGCGCGCGCTCGGGGTGCCGCTGCGCGTTACCTTGCTCAAGGGTCGCAGTCATTATCTCTGCAGGCAGAAGTTCGAACGGATGCGCTCCGAGCGCCTGGTCGCGTCCTCGGCAAGCATGCAACGCGTGTGGGAGTGGGGCGATCGAACGACGACGGGCGACCGTGCCGAGTTGCCGTTTCTGCCACCGTCGATTGAATGGGAACAGCTGGATGCGGATGCCGACGACTGCACCGGAGAGTTCTGCGAGCACTTCCGCGACTGTTATTTCTTTCGCAAGCGAGACGAGGCGAGATACGCCGATATCGTAGTTGTCAACCACGCGCTCTTTTTTCTCGATCTGGCGTGCGGCGGCGGCTTATTACCGGCGTACGATGTTGCGGTGCTCGATGAAGCGCACCAATGCGAGCGTTGGGCGATCGACGCGCTGACGTCGACCGTTTCGCGCGCGACCGTGGGGCGAACGATGCGCAAGCTGCATCGCACGTATCAAGTCCCGGCGGATTTCGAACAGCGCGTCGAAGATTCGATGCGTGGCCTGGAATCGGCGCTTGCCGCCGTCCGCGGCGAACGCTATCCACTCAGTGCGAACGAGGGAGCGTGGCCGCCCCTCGAAGAGCTGCGCGCAGTGTTTTACGACCTCGAGAACTGGATTCTCGCGCACTATCACGATTCGCTAAAGAAGCCGGTCGAAAACGAAGCCGAAGCGCAGCGCCGGCGAGATCTTGCCATACGCGCAATATCCGCGCATGCATCCGCGATCGAACGGGCCGGCGCGGCCGCCTCCGAAACGATTTCGTGGGTCGAGCGAACGGAAACCGACGGGCGCTATGCGCTGAACTGTGCGCCGTACGACGTTTCGGATTTCTTGCGAGCCACGTTGTTCGCGCACACGCAGAGCGTCGTGATGACCAGCGCGACGATCGCGGTCGACGCCGGAACCGAAGATTCAGGCCCGTTCGGATACTTCAAGCGCGCTCTCGGCGTTGAAGACGCGCTCGAGCTGGTGGCGCCGTCGCCGTTTGATTTTCAGCGGCAGGCGCGCTTGTTCGTCGCGCCCGGAGCGATCAACCCAAAGGATAAGGATTTTAGCGCGCGAGCGGCGCCGTTGGTCGAGGAGTGCTTGGACCGCACGCGCGGCCGCGCCTTCGTATTGTTTACGTCCTACGAGCGATTGCGCGAGTTGTACGCTTTGCTGCGCGAACGGCTGCCGTACCCCGTGCGATTGCAAGGCGAACTTCCGCGCACCCCGTTGCTCGAGTGGTTCCGCAGCACGCCCAACGCCGTGTTGTTCGCGACCGGGACGTTTTGGGAAGGCATCGACGTGGTTGGCGATGCGTTATCGTGCGTGATCATCGACCGGCTGCCGTTTCCGACGCCCAGCGATCCGCTCGTCGCAGCGCGGATTCGTGCGCTGGAGGAACGCGGGCTCGACGGATTTGCCAATTACATGATTCCGGCCGCGACCGTGCGGCTCAAACAGGGCTTCGGGCGATTGATTCGCAGCACCACCGATAAAGGCGTGGTTGCGTTATTGGATGGACGCGCCGCGTCGATGCGATACGGCGCCACGATTCTCAACGCGCTGCCACCGGCGCGCCGAATCTATCACCTGGACGAACTCGAGCCATTCTTCGACGACATCCACGAAGCGACGGATGCATCTTAACTAAATCTCCTTCGCGCATTCGGCGAAATCTCGTTTTTTTGCTCGGTGTAGAACGGCACTACGCGTTCGGAAGGGTTCCAGAGTTCCTTAAGTCGGTGTTCGAACAACTCGGGTTGAGAGAAAGCTTCGTTTCCAACGTAATACTGCAGGCCTTCGTAGTAGGAAGGTTTCTCGGCAC
>DASXXU010000188.1:0-11972 GCA_036502885.1 Candidatus Tumulicola sp. | reverse complement strand
TCATGGGCGAGGCCGGGGAGCCCTCCCGGGAGCCTTCGGCTCTCGGTCCGGCTCATGGGCGAGGCCGGGGAGCCCTCCCGTCGAAGCGCTCGCGGGCAATGCGCGCCCAGAACGCCGATCGTCCGACGTTGAGCATCGTCGTTCCGATGTATAACGAAGCCGGGAACGTGCCGACGCTGCTCGAGCGAATCGTCGCCAACGTCGAAGCCATCGAAGGCTCGCCTTCGTACGAGATCGTCGTGGTCGACGACGGAAGCACAGACCGCACGGCCGACGCCGTTCGCGAAGAGCTGGCGAGGCGTCGCAACGTCATGCTCGTTCGCTTGTCGCGCAACTTCGGCCACCAGCTGGCGGCAACGGCCGGCATCGAGTTGGCCAGCGGCGACGCCGTCATATTGATGGATGGCGATCTGCAAGACCCGCCCGAGTTGATCGGACAGTTCGTCGAACGCTGGCGGGCCGGCTACGACGTCGTGTACGCGATCCGGAAATCGCGCAAGGGCGAGAGTTCGTTCAAACTTTTTACCGCCAACCTGTTCTACCGAACGATCAAACGGTTGACGAAGGTGTCGATCCCGGTCGACACCGGAGACTTTCGATTGATGAGCCGGCGCGTTGTCGAAGCGCTGCGCCGTCTTCCCGAACGGCATCGTTTTTTGCGCGGAATGGTGAGCTGGGTCGGCTACCGTCAAACCGGCGTGGAGTACGATCGGGATCGCCGCGAGTGGGGCGCTACGAAGTATCCGCTACCGACGATGCTGCGCTTTGCAATCGACGGTATCACGTCGTTTTCCGACATCCCATTGCGCTTTGCTTCGTATTTCGGTTTCTCGGTAAGCGCGATCGCGTTCGTCTACGCGCTGGTCGTCGTGGTTGCGAAGCTGTTCCGTGTGTACCCGCCTGGGTACACACCCGGATGGGCGTCGACCATCGTTGCGGTCGTCTTTTTGGGCGGCGTGCAACTGATCAGCCTTGGCATCCTCGGGGAATATCTCGGCCGCATCTACGACGAGGTCAAAGGCCGTCCGCTGTACTTGATCAGCGACATCGAGCGCTCCTAAAGAAACGTTGTCGTACCATGCGGTCGTCGATCGATTCGCGAGCCCGGAGTTTCTCGATCCGGTAAGCGCGGTCGCGTTCGCGCTGATCTTTGCCGGTGCGGCTTTCGTCACGGCGCGTCGCGCGTCGTACGGTATCGCAGCCCTCGTCGCAACGATGCCGTTCGCGTTGGCACGCGACGTTTTCGGAACGACCGTGACCCTTCCGAAGGCTGCCTTGCTGGGCGTTTTCGCGGGCTTGACGACATATGCGTTCGCCTCGTTCCGCACGCTACGCCCGCCGGCTCGCGCGATTGCGATCGCACTCGGAGTATATCTGTTGGTCGTGGCGCTGTCGGCGGCGGTCGCGTTACATCCGGGCGCTTCGCTGCGCGAAGCGCTGAAGGTCGCCCAATATTTGCTTACATTTCTGGCTGCCTATTGGTGCTATAAAATCGACCCCGACGATCGACCCGTCGTTTTCGCCATAGCCGTTACGGCAATTGCGGTCGCGCTGACGGCGCTCGCGCAAGAAGTTATTGGCGCACCCTCGGGATTGTTCGTCGGACGGGTTATCGTGCCACGAATTGCCGGGGTGCTCGAGGGCCCAAATCAACTCGCCGGCTACTTGCAAGTAACCGTTGCAATGTTGGCGGCGTGGAGCGTTCGGCGACGTTCGCCGGCGGTCGATATCGCTTTGGCGTTGGCCGCTTGTGCCGGGGTTCTAACCCTGTCGAGGGCCGGACTTTTCGGTTTGGCAATCGTCGTGATAGTGGTCGGTCTCGCGTTCGGCAAAACCGCGTGGCGCGCGCTGCGTCCCGCGTACGCCGGCGCGATCGCCGGTGCGGCGGTCGTGTGCGGCTGGGCGGTGTACGCACATACTGCAAACGTGCTGCGCGTCTCGTTTGAGGAAAGCGCGTACGCCGGAGGAGTGGGGGACCGGCACGCTCTCTGGCAAGCCGCACTGCGAATGTGGCGGGCGAAGCCGATATTGGGCGTCGGCGCCGGAAATTACGAGCTCGAACTACCAGCGTACGGGGCGCCGGGAATTCGAACGCACGCGAATAGTTGGTTCTTGCAATCGCTCGCGGAGGGCGGAATCGCGCTCTTCGCCGCAACGATCGGATTGCTCGCGACGATCCTGTGGTCGTTCGGTCGCCGGCTCCGTTCGGGGTCGCCGTGGATCGTCGCGGCCTTCGCGGCGAGCCTTGCGCTGACACTGCACCAAATTGCCGACTATCTCGTCTTCTATCCGAAGGTCGGCGGGGCGTGGTGGCTGTTGTTGGGCGTCGCAGCAGCAGCCGCGATACGCGAACGAGCGATGTGAACGGCTGGCGCGGCGCTATCGTGGTGGCGGCACCGGTGGCGGTCGCCGCGCTCGCGGTGCGCGCGTTGGATGCCTCCGCGCCGGCTGCGCTCGCACTGCAGTTAGCGCAACCGCTCAAAGTTCTCACCGGCGCCGGCCGTTTCGGCGCGTTACAACTGACGATATTGATTGCCGGGTTGGCCGCAGCGACGGTCGCGTACCGCGTTACGATCCGCAAAAACCCGAACCGGCCAGCAACAACTCTTGCGTGTGCCGCACTAGCGCTCGCCGTCTGCGCCTGGGCCGTTCCGATCGCGTTTTCGAGCGATGTCTACGCCTACGCAGTTTACGGTGAAGCTTTGCTGCGCGGACTCGATCCCTTCGCCCGGCTCACGCTAGATGCGTCGGATCCGCTGTTCGCCGCGGCGCGCGTGCAATGGGGAGCGTCCGTGCCGGCGTGCGTTTACGGCTGGGGCTTTGTCGGCGCGGCCGCGTCGGTCTTGCGAATCTCGGCACCGTGGGGCGTCACGGGACAAATAAGCGGGCTACGAGTTCTGTCTTCGATTGCGATGTTGGCGTGCGGCGCGTTAACGTTCTGGGCCATCTCGGGCGATCGAGCCCGGCGCTTGCAAGCCGCCGCCCTCGTCGGTTGCAATCCGGTCGCGTTGTGGTGTGCCGTCGAGGGACACAACGACGCGCTGGCGCTCGCCTTCGGGCTGCTCGGGTGCGCGCTGGCCCATCGCCGGCCACAACTCGGCGCGGCGGTTGCGGGAGCGGCCGGCGCTTTCAAATTACCGGCGGTCGTCGCGGCGCTTCCGGCCGGGTTGCGAGGCAGGGCATGGATCGGGGCGCTGGCCGGCGTTGCCGTGACGGTCGCAGCCTCATGGCCGATCCTCGCCCACTGGGCGGCTGGAACGAACGCACATGGCGCCTATGCTCCGCACGTCTCCCTGCAGGCGTTGCTCTTTGCCGTCTTCGCCCCGGTGCTCGGCCGGGGTACGGCAACGGCCATCGCGTTTTTCGCGGCGATAGCCGCCGCCGGCATTCTTGCCCGGCGGACCATCGTCGATCTTCGGAACGGTCGCCGGCAGGGGTGGATCCGCTTGGTACTCGCCGCTTGGCTGCTCGTTCCGAACCCGTACCCCTGGTACGGATTGTGGCTGATAGCGATCGCCACGGTTGCGCCCGAGACGCGCGAGGCGCGTGCTGCGGTTTGGATCCCGGTTGCCGCGTTGCTGCGCTATTATCCCGACGCCGTGGGCTTGCCGTCGTTTCCGTTCGAGGTGCTCCTTGACGGGCTCGCGCTTCTTCCGTACGTAGCGCTAATATCGGTGCGCCGGTCTGGTATAATCAACCGCCCACTATGACCGTGCAGACAGTTCCAAACCCGACGCACTTACAAACGCCCGCCCGCGACCCGGTCGTCGAGGTGCTGCTCGGTGCGGCACCGGTCGAGGCGATCGTCGATCGGCTCGTCAAGCTTCGCAACCTTTCGGGGCCGAAGCCTGGAGCGTACGCGTTGCACGAAACGGCCAGCGCGGCGCGTCCGGCGTTGCTGGCCGCGTTGCATCGTCGGCTCGGCGGAACGCTGCTCGCGATCGTGCCGACGGTCGACGTTGCGGAACGCGCGTTTGCCGACTTGGCATTCTATCTCGGCGAAGACGAACCAAAGACGATCGCGCTGGTGCGCTCGCGCGATGAGGCCGTCGGAGCGATCGAAAGCCCGTCCGAGCGCAGCGCGCGCATGACGTTGCTGGCCGAGTTACAAGATGGCGTCCCGCGCATCGTGTTGGCACCCATCGCCGCAGCCCGGCAATATCTGATGCCGTCGAACGTTTTCACCGAACTACGATTCGAAGTGCGCACCGGCGACGAGCCGGGCTGGGAAGCCTTCCAAGGGCGGTTGTACGGCCTGGGCTATACGCGCGTCGACGTCGTCAGCGCGGCCGGCGAGTACGCCGTGCGCGGCGGCATCGTCGATCTCTTCGCGGCCAGCGAACCGCTTCCGACGCGCATCGAATTCTTCGGCGATCAGGTCGATAGCATCCGTCAGTTCGGGCTCGAATCGCAACGTACGCAAGCGACGGTCGACCGGGTTGCGATCGTTCCATGGAATCAAATTCCGCGCGACGATGCATACCGCGCGCGAATCTTGGAACGATTCGACGGACCGCCGGCCGCGCGCGACGAGTTGCAATCGGCTTTACAAAACGATGCCGACGTTCCCGAGGCGTGGCTGGCGTTGGCCTTCGAACATCCGGCAACACTCTTCGATTATTTGCAACCCAACGGCGTCGTCGTGTTGGACGAGCCGGCATCGATCGCAACGATCGGCGAAGCACTAGACCGCGAGTGGACGCAAGAGCAACACGTGTTGCTGGCCGACGTCGAATCGGGAGAACTTCCGCTCGACGAATCCCAAGTCGGCGAGGCGCTGTTGGCGGAAATCGCCGCCACACATCCTTCGCTGATGGAGTTGGCGCAAGCCTCCAGCCAACAGGCAACGCTGATCGTTCCCGGAGCGATCGAAAACGCGGGGCTCACCGAATGGGTTCCGCACGTGTTGGAACGGTTCGCGCTCGAATGCCGGCCGGCAGAACATTTCAACCGTCAAATCGAATTGTTCTCGCGCAGCGTTCGCGAAGCCGTCGAACGGCACGAACGCGTCGTCATCGTTAGCTCCGCCGTCGGACGCACCAACGACTTGCTTCGCGCCGCCGGCGTCGCCGAAACGGGCGGCGCGGTCGTCGTCCACGGAAGCATCGAAGCCGGTTTCAGCGTTCCATCGCTGCGCCTGCGCGTTCTCGGCGACCGCGAAATCTACGGCGCGCCGCCCAAGCGCGTCAAGATGCGTGCCGTCAAGGAAGGCGTCCCGGTAACGCTGGGCGACCTCAAGGTCGGCGATCACGTCGTGCACGCAGTGCACGGCATCGGACAATATCTCGGGTTGCGCGCCGAAACGGTGCTGGGCGCGACGCAAGATTACCTCGATCTGCGCTATGCCGGCAGCGACCGTATGTTGGTGCCGGTTACACAGATGCACCAAGTCACTAAATATACGGCGGCCGAAGGCCAGGCGCCGCGCCTTTCCAAGATGGGCGGCGCGGACTGGGCTCGCGCCAAGTCGCGCGTTTCCGAATCTCTGTCAAAGATCGTCGATGGACTCGTCGAACTGTACGCCGAACGCGAACTCTCGACCGGGTACCGGTTCGCCGCCGATACGACTTGGCAACTCGAAATGGAAGAAGCGTTCCCCTACGAGTTAACCGTCGATCAGCGTTCGGCGATCGCATCGACCAAACTCGACATGGAATCCGCAAAGCCGATGGACCGCCTCATCTGCGGCGACGTCGGTTACGGAAAAACGGAAGTTGCGATGCGCGCGGCGTTCAAAGCCGTGGCCGACAAGAAACAAGTTGCGGTCCTGGTTCCAACGACGTTGCTGGCCGATCAGCACTATCGAACCTTCGGCGCGCGCTTCGGCGCGTTCCCGATCCGCATCGAAGAGTTGTCGCGCTTCAAGACTAAGGCCGAGCAACGCGCGATCGTACGCGATCTCGCGCTCGGCAAGGTCGACATCGTTATCGGCACGCACCGGTTGTTGCAAAAGGACGTCGTGTTCGCCGACTTGGGTTTGATCGTGGTCGACGAAGAGCAACGCTTTGGCGTCATGCACAAGGAACGCCTCAAGGAATACCGGGCGAACGTCGACGTCTTGACGCTGTCGGCTACGCCGATTCCGCGGACGTTGCATATGGCGCTGCTATCGGTGCGCGACCTCTCGCTCATCCAGACGGCGCCCAAGAACCGTATGTCGATCAAGACGCTGGTCGTTCCGGCCGGCGACTCGGTGGTCGCGCATGCGATCAACGCCGAGCTCGATCGCGGCGGTCAAGTGTACTATCTGCACAATCGCATTGAGTCGATCTACGCGCTCAAGGCCGCGCTCGGGAAACTGGTCCCGCGCGCGCGCGTCGGCATCGGGCACGGCCAAATGAGCGAGTCCGAGCTGGAGCCCGTGATGCAGGCGTTCATCGACGGCGAACTCGACGTGCTGCTCGCGACCACGATCATCGAAAACGGCATCGACATTCCGAACGTCAACACGATGATCGTCAACGATGCCGACCGTTTCGGTTTGGCGCAGTTGTACCAACTGCGTGGACGGGTCGGGCGTTCGAACCATCAAGCGTATTGCTATCTGTTGTACCAAGCGCACAAATCGCTGAGCGAGGACGCTAAGGCACGGCTCGAAGCGATCCGCGAGTTCACCCATCTCGGATCCGGCCTGCAAATCGCGATGCGCGATTTAGAAATCCGCGGTGCCGGAAATCTTTTGGGTGCGGCGCAATCGGGATTCATCGCATCGGTCGGTTTCGAAACCTATTGCGAGATGCTGGCCGAAGCGATCGCCCAGCGTCGCGGCGCCGGATCGACGATGGAAGAACGGCGTGAAGCGGTGATCGATGTAAAGATCAGCGCGTTCATTCCCACCGATTACATCCCGCAAGTTTCGCAGAAGATCGGCGTGTATCAGCAGTTGGCCAAAGCGCGCAGCGAAGTTGAGGTCGACGAGATCGCGGCGGGCGTGCGCGACCGCTTCGGACCGTTCCCCAAACCGCTCGAACATCTGGTCGAACTCACCAAATTGCGCGCGGTCGCGCTCGAAAAGCACGTGACGCGCGTCGTTATCGACGACGAGCGCCTGACGTTGGGCGTGGGAAGCGGATTTAGCCTCGCGCCGCAGGCCATTTCGAAGTTTCAATCGTTGACCAAGAATCGATTTCGCATCGGGGAAGGCAAAATTACCGTCGATCTTCCGCCGGCGGCGGGAAGCAGGCGGGCGGAGGGCGCGTGGATGCCGCTCCTTCGTAGCTTGCTGGAGGCGATGTAATCTCAAGAAACTCACAGATTAGGGGACTTGAAAGGACCTCGGACCGTCCGCGCGAACGAGGCGAACCGAACGTGGGGCGCTCCGCCCCGCGCTACTTACGCACTGAAATTTTCTTGTGGAGCCGACCATGTCGAACGTCCAACGCCTTATCGCGGGCATCACTTCTCTAGTCCTGGCCGCCGGATTGTCGGCATGCGCCAGTGGCGGCGGATCGGTGCTAACGGTCAACGGCGAGCCGATCAGCAACGCCGCGTTCCAGGACAAACTTGAAGCGAGTCCCGGCGCACGTAACACCCTGCAGCAGATGGTGCAGGAAACGCTGATCATGCAGTACGCAAAAAACAACAATATTAGCGTTACCGATCAGGAAATCTCCGATCGCGAAGACCAGTTGAAGGCCAACTTTCCCAACGGTTCGTGGGACGAGATGCTTAAAGCGCGCGGTTTGTCTGAAGACGACGTCAAGCAGGCACTGCGCGAACAGATCATCCTGGATAAGGCACTGGCCAAACAGGTAACGATTTCGCCCGCGCAAGTCAAGTCGTACTTCGACAAGAATAGCAGCGCATACGATAAACCCGAGACGGTGCAAGCCCGTCACGTGCTGGTCGCGAATCTCGCGACGGCGGATAAGGTCGAAGCCGCGCTAAAGGGCGGTCAAGATTTCGCCGCGGTCGCCAAGCAATATTCGATCGACCCGGGCAGCAAAGATAAAGGCGGAGATCTCGGTACGTTCCGTCGCGGACAGATGGTTCCGGCCTTCGATAAGGTCGCGTTCACGCAGGCCGTTAACGTGATCAGCCCGCCGGTAAAGTCGCAGTTCGGCTACCATATCATCCAAGTCGAAGCGCACAACCCGGCCCAGAAGGCGACGTTGGCGAGCGCCACGCCGCGTATCGAAGAAACGCTGCGCCAGCAACAAGAAGCGCCGCTGATTCAGCCGTTCTTGCAGAACTTGCAAGCCAAAGCGCAGATCACGGTGACCGACCCGCGCTTCGCGGATCTCTTCCCGCCGACGCAAGCCGCACCCGCGGCAGCAGCAACGGCCGCGGCTTCGGGAGCTCCCGCAGCAGCCGCCTCGCCGATGTCTTCGGGAATGTAAGCACCTCGTTCCGGTTCACCGTATAGTGCAAGGCCTCGGCAATCGCCGGGGCCTTCTTTCTTTTGCACCGAAGCGCTGCACATGAAGCTCGCCGTCGTCGGCTTAGGCCCTGGAGAATCGGCATTTCTGACGGTCGGAGCGCTGGATGCGCTGCGCGCGGCATCGCGCGTCTCGGTGGTGCAAGCGCCCGCCGATTTGCGCAATCACCTCCGTGAAGCCGGCGTACGTTTAGATGCATCGATGGTGGCCGATGAAGCGGCGCTGGCCTCCGGCTCATACGCTGCGGTCGCAGCCTTGGTCGACCACGTCGCGCACCAGGACGGCGCGGCGCTCGGCGTTCTGGGGCATCCGCTAACCGATTTCGCCGCGTTGCCGGTGCTGGTTCGCGAACTCGAAGGCCGCGGCGGCGAGGTTCGAATCGTTGCCGGCATGCCGCGCGCGACGTTATCGGCATCGCTGTCGATGCCGCTAGTTCCGTTGCCCGCACCCTCGGCGCACTACAGTTGGGACGATCTGATCGAAGTGATGGCGCGCCTGCGTGCCGGTTGCCCGTGGGATCGAGAGCAGACGCATCGCAGCCTGGTCCCGTACTTAATCGAGGAGACGTACGAAGTCGTCGAGGCGATCGAAAACGCCGATGCCGACGGCCTATGCGAAGAGTTGGGCGATCTGCTGCTGCAGATCGTTTTTCACGCGCAACTTGGCGCGGAAACCGCAAGCTTTACCGTCGCCGACGTCATCGACGCGTTGGCCAACAAAATGGTGCGTCGACACCCGCACGTGTTCGGCGACGCCGAAATCCACGACGTCGACGCGCAGTGGGTTAACTGGGAGAAGCTCAAGGCGCTCGAGGCCACCGGCAAAAAACGCAAGAGCCGCCTCGACGGGATACCGCGAGCGCTCGGCGCGTTACAGCGCGGTCAGCGCATGCAAGAAAAAGCCGCGCGCGTCGGCTTCGATTGGAAAAGCGTCGACGGCGTGCTCGATAAACTCGCCGAGGAACGGCGCGAACTCGCCGAAGCGCGCGCAGGTTCCGAACCGGCGCGAGTGCGCGAAGAACTCGGCGACGTGCTCTTCACGCTGGTGAACTTGGCGCGTTCGCTCGGCGTCGATGCCGAGGCAGCGATGCGCGAAGCCAACGAAAAGTTTTACCAGCGCTTTCGCCTGATGGAAGCGGACGCCGCAGAACAAGGGCGTCCGCTCAACGAGATGTCGATCGAAGAACTCGAAGCGTTATGGGTCGCTGCGAAATCCGCCCGATCTACTGTGGTGCGCGAGCAGAAATCGGTTTCGCCCGGCTGAGCATCCCAGTGCTGCCCCATAACGGCAGGTAACTTCCTTGCGGACACTCGGGTGTCTGATCCAAGCTTACGTACTTTGTTTTGGCCGTCATAAGATAGTTCCAAGGGACGTTTTGTTCGGGCTTACCCCAGCCTCCCTGAGAATTCTGAGTTGACGTCTCTTCCCTCACGCGACCCAAGCCGGAAACGTAGAAATAACGCTCGGCGTGATTGGGTGGGCCTTGCGCGAAAGTGTCGATGACGATTGCATCGTTTTTTCCTATGTTCCCGCCGAAGTCAAAACTTCGAACGTATCCTATCAGGACTTTGGTGAGAAGCGGTCCGCTGTAACCCGGCGTTTGTACGCAAGAATGCGTCATATTCTGCTGGCCGAACGGGTAGTAATTTCCGTCGTTTCCTTCCCGCGTTATAAGTAAAGTACCGGCGATCTGACCGCTTGGACTACCATTTGAATCCGTTGCGTCTTCGATAGCCTGGATCGAAACGACGGGAAGAGCGTTGATCGTCCACGGCACGCCTTCGGGCATGTAGTAGCTGTTTGGCGGAGCGCTGCACATCGACTGATACGTAGAAAAACACCTCAGGAAGCCAGTCGTTCCACCGGTGAAATTGCGGATAACCCCAATGTAATATGCAGCTCCGTACGTGTTACCGTGGTTATAGCTGGAGATCGCGATGTAGTCTACGATACCGTTTGTCTCGTAGTTAATCTTAATCTCTCCCGTCGCACCGCCGTCCCTAACGCTAGTACGACAAATTTGAGGCACTGCGGTAGTGCACAGCATCTTTCCCGGCTTCGTTTCGGTCCCGCCGATCGCAGCCGCCATGTACGGACGTACGTCGATGTTGACCGTGTCCAACGGATTTGCTCGTTGAACTTGCGATAGAAAATCTTTGGCGTCGCTGATATTTCCACTTGTATACGGCAGGCTAGCGGGACTTGTCGACGCTCCGCTACACCCCGCCATCGAGCTCAAAGCACAGATCGATACGGCGACCGACAAAGTTATCGGCCACCTATTTTTGCAACGGATAAACACGAGCTCCACCTTTCAGTACGAAGCCAAAAAAATACGAACCTGAGCGAAACTATACACCTGCCTTGTATAGCAAGTCAAGCGTGCGGATCTGGTCCAGCGGCCCACCGGAGGTGACCCGATTAAGACGCAACAAACTACGGTCGATGCTCGCTCGCGATCGACCCTCGATAGCGGCTCCTGTCATCGTTGGAATCATCGTCGCCGGCGTGGCCGGCATATTCTTGTTCGTCGTTCACTGGCGATATGTAATTTTTCGCGATGACGTCGACTTAGGGATTTTCACGCAGATCATCGGCAGCGTCGGGCGTGGCTTTTCGACGACCGCGGAAGGCGGAAGCAGCCATCTGCTCGTGCATTGGTCGCCGATTATCGTGCTGGCGTGGCCGATGCTGCGGATCTTCGGCCCGATCGGCCTTCAATACACGCAAGCTCTGCTTGTCGCATCGACGCTCATCCCGATCTATGCGCTCGCACGGGCGCGCGCCGGCAATCGATTAGCAGTCGTCCTTACGGCCGTCGCCGCACTCTACCCAACGTTGTGGGGAAACGCGGTCGGCGACTTTCACGAGATGGCGTTCGTGCCGGTTCTTTCGGCGACGCTCGTTTACGCGCTGGATCGACGCAAATGGATGCTCGGCGCGCTAGCCGTCTTGGCGTTGCTGTGCACGAAGGAAGATCAGTTCGTGATTCTTGCGTGGAACGGGCTCGCGCTCGCAGTAACCAACGCATCGAATCGCGTCCTGCGTAACGTAGGGTTGCTCGTCGCGTTGGCTGCCGCGATAGCCGCTCTACTCTATTTCGGTGTCGTGCGTCCGCACATCGGCCCGGGGATACCGTATCTAACGTCGCGGTTCTACGACTGGGACGCCACCCGAATCGCCGTTGCAACGTCGCTTGGAACGTTCGTATCGATACGCGTTTTGTACGTCGGCATCGTGCTCGCGCCGCTGCTGTTTCTGCCGTGCATTTCGAGATACGGACTGTTCCTGATTCCCGGTATCGTCGAAATCACGGCTTCACATATGCCGGTTACGCTCATGCCAGGAGCGCATTACAGCGCGTTGTTGACGGGTTACGCGCTGGCAGCCTTCGTCGACGGGTTCGACCGGCTTCGCACGTGGAACGTAGCGGCGTCCGCGGTCGCGATCGGCCTGGCGGCGGCGGTTTCGATTTCTATCGAAATCTTCGCGAGCCCGATGGAGTATTGGTACTATCTCTACCGGCCGCCCAACGCTCACGACGCTCTGCTGGAGAAAACGTTGCGATCGCTGCCGCGCAACGGCGACGTCGGT
>DASXXU010000187.1:0-6997 GCA_036502885.1 Candidatus Tumulicola sp. | reverse complement strand
CACGATGTCGGTGCGCTCCGGCGCGATCGAGTTACGCAGATTTTCAAAAAAGGCAACCGAATCGCCGCTCGGGCGGCGTTCGAGAAACTGTTGGTTGAAATCGTCGATTTCTTCGGGCGACTTTGCGGCGACGTACGCACGCGTGTAATCCTCGATGTGCGCGTCGCTATCGGACTTTTTGATAACCTCGAGCAGCTGGTCGCCCTTGAGGTTCAAGAACTCAAATACGGCTTGATCCATCGGGCAATCGAAATTGTATTCGCCGTTGGTTCCGGCGGCCGTCGCTTTGCCTTTGTCGATCGCGCGGGCAAGCATAACAACGCCTTGCCATTTGGCGCGAGCGCTGCGCGGATATTCCTTGGTCAGATCCACGGAAATCATCGTCTCCTTACTTTTCGGAAGTTAGTACTGCCCCGAACGTCTTTACGCCGCCGGAGGTTGCGGCGACGGGGTACCCAAGGGCCGTTCGCAGTTCCGTTCTAGCGGCCCGGAAGTCGTTTGCGAAACGCGGCTGCAGCATGAGCGCGTAGGCGACGATCGTGCCCGCGATCCATCCGGCTTCGACATCCGTCGGGTAGTGCACGCCGGCAACGATGCGGCGGTCGGCGAAAATTTCGGCGCGCTGGAAGATCGCATCTCGACGTTCTGGCACCATATCCGAAAGCAAGATCGCCGTGCACGCCGCAAAAGCGGCATGGCCGCTCGGATACGAGCCGTGCGTCTGGCGTGCGCCCTCGGGCCGCGGCCGGTCGAAATACGCCTTCGCTTGTGCCACGAGCACCTCGGTGTCGCCGCTGGTGCGCGCGAACAACGCGGCCGTGAGCGGCAACTGACCGGTTACGAACCGCGGACCGACCGCGTCCGCGAACGAGAATACGTTGCGGCGTTTATCGGCCTGCGCTTGATCGAGATCGGCTTGCGTGCGTTGCGCTTCGACCGCCGCCATCGTGTCGACGTCTTCGCGGGCGACGCTCGAGGCCGGGGCGGGCGGCGGCTCGAGCAACTGGCTCAAGTCGACCTCGGCCGGCGTTAGGTAATACGAGGTCGAGGGCGTTTTCGCGGCGGCGGTGGCAAACAGCGCACCGGCTGCGAACGACGCAGCGAGCAACGCGCTCGCGAACCGGCGCGCGATCATCCGTGCTGTCGCTGCAACGGAAACGCAAGTATTTCGCGGATCGACGTCTGCCCGGTCAACAACATCACGAGCCGATCGACGCCGATACCGATGCCGGCCGTGGGTGGCATGCCGTATTCGAGCGCGCGCACGAAGTCCCAATCCGGCTCCGGCACCTCCGCATCGCCGCCGGCGCGGTCGCGCATCTGCGCTTCGAAACGGCCGCGTTGGTCGTCGGGATCGTTGAGCTCGGTGAACGCGTTCGAAACCTCCATCTGCGCGCAGAAGAGTTCGTAGCGTTCGGTCAGTTGCGGATCCTCGCGCCGGCGTTTCGCCAGCGGCGAAATCACGACCGGATATCCGGTAACGAACGTTGGCTGCGTCAGCTGCGGTTCGAGAACGCGTTCGAAGATTTTATCCAACGCATGACCGTGCGTGGGCGATTTCGGCAAGCCCAATTCGGTCAGAATCGCAGCGGCGCCGCTGGGATCCAGCAATCGGTCGCGCGTGTATTTGCCGTCGCTGTAGCGCTGGATGCCTTCGAGATATTCGATCCGTGCGAACGGTCGCGCGAACGAGATGGTCTCGTCGCCGCGCTGCAACCCCGTCGCACCGAGCGTCACCGTATCGACCAGATGCGCGATCAGCTCCTCGTTGAATTCCAGCATATCGTTCACGTCCCAATATGCGGCGTACAGTTCGAGCATGGTGAACTCGGGGTTGTGGGTCGTATCGATGCCTTCGTTACGAAAAATGCGGCCGATTTCGTAAACGCGCTCGAGACCTCCAACGATCAACCGCTTGAGGTTGAGCTCGGTCGCGATGCGCAACTGCATCACCCGGTCGAGGGCGTTGCAATGCGTTTCGAATGGCCGCGCGGTCGCACCGCCGGCCAGATGCAACAGCGTCGGCGTCTCGACTTCGAGGAATCCCCGCGCGTCGATGAAGCGCCGCATTTCGGCGATAATTTGGCTCCGAGAGATCAACAGATCGCGCGCGTCCGGGCTCACGATGAGATCCACATAACGCTGACGGTAGCGCTTCTCGACATCGACCAAACCGTGCCACTTATCGGGCAACGGCAACAGCGATTTCGCGAGCACCGAAAACGACGTTACGTGCAGCGTGATCTCGCCCATCTTCGAGCGGAACACGTACCCGCGCACCCCGACCAGGTCGCCACGCTCGACGTCGTTCCAATCCGCAAACGCATCCTCACCGATCTCGTCGCGCCGCACGTACAACTGCATGCTGCCGCTGCGGTCGGCGAGGTCCGCGAAGATCGTCTTGCCCATGGTGCGCTTGGAGAGCAGCCGTCCGGCCACGTTCCAGCCTTCGGCATCGGCATTTTGCCCGGGAACGAGAAAATCGTAGCGCGCCCGCAATTCGTCCGTGGTCGCATCGACGTCGTATCGCGTTTGAAGGAACGGGTCGCGACCGCGTTCGCGTAGCGCCGACAAATGCTCGCGCCGCGCTAAAACTAACGCGGCCTCGCTCTTACCGAGATCTTCTTGCATCGACTCCGCGCGGGCGAATCGCCCGCGCCTAGCTGGCTTTCTTGGCTGCTCTTTTCGGCGAGTTACTCTTGATCGCTTCGATCTTGTACTTCACGACGCCGCGTGGCGTCACGACGTCGACCGTCGCGTTCTTCTTATGACCGATCAACGCGCGGCCCAACGGGGATTCGTTCGAGATGCGTCGATTGCTCGGATCGGCTTCGGCCGAACCGACGATCGAGAACTCGTAACTCTCGCCGTTTTTCAGGTCCTTGACTTTAACGACCGCGCCGAGATGCACTTCGTCGGCGGCGTACTCGGATTCGTCGATGAGCCGCGCGTTGCGAATCATCCCTTCGAGCTTGAGGATGCGGCCTTCAATAAACGCCTGTTCTTGTTTGGCGTCTTCGTACTCCGCGTTTTCGCTGAGATCGCCGTACTCTTTGGCTTGGCGAATGCGGTCGTTGACCTCTCTGCGATGAACCGTTTTGAGTTCGTCGAGCTCGGTCTCGAGCTTCGATAAACCCTCAGCGGTCAATACAATTTCTTTATCGTTCAAGGACAAACCCTCGGTAATGGGGACCGCCCTATCGGGCGCTGGCGCGGGTTGTTCGGGGGGGTAAATGCTTCCCCTCCCTTTCGTCGTTTCGGCCGTTAGCCGAGCGGAACCACCCTCGGGTGCAGCCCGAGTTCATCGAGCAAGCGTTCGTAATCTTCGGTCGTCACGTCTTCCCACCGTTTGCCGAGCAGCGCCACCAGTGCGGCCTCCACCACGTTCGTGCCGAACGATCGCCCACCGAAGTCGGGCGTCGTGGTAATCAACGTGCGAACCCCACGCGCCGCGAGTTCGTCGACGTCGGCCGGCGTCACGGTGTTGGTGAGCACGATCTTGCCCTCCATTTTGGGCGGCATGAACTGCCGCATGAAGTGGAAGTCGCCCGCGATGATCTGCGCCTCGTCGTAGTACTGCGGATATTTCGGCTCGGGCGGCCGCTCTTGTTTCTTACCGGTCGGGTAAAAAAATTGGAACGGCAGCTTGCACGCGTCCGGCAGATATTTTTCGGCCATCGCTTCGAACGTGGCCAGATCGCGGACCGGCATGTCTTTATCCAGCGCGAAAATGAAATCTCCGAATAGCACGTCGGCCCCGGCATCGACCAACGCCTGCGCCATACCGAACCGGTCCAGCGCGCTGACCATCAGGACTTTCGTACCGCGCAAATCGATCCCGAGCTCTTCGCGCATGAAACGCACGGCGTTTCGTTCCAGCGTGTTCTTGAGACCGCTGCCGTCGACCACCGGTGTTTTGTGGGCGGCTTCGAGCAATCGCAAACCGTCGCGCAACGCGTAGCGGTGGCGCCCCGCGTACAAGTACACGTCGATGCCGCCCAAGCCGATCGCATCGACGTTACCGTCGAGTTCGCGCACCTTGGCGACCGCCACATCCAGCTTACCGTCGGTCCCCACGCGCGAAATATCGAACGCTTCGCCCAGCAGCGTCGTTTGCGCGCGGTGGTCGCGCGTCGAGGATCCCAGCGATACCGAAACGACCTTCTTCACGCCGGAACCTGTTTGCGCCGCGCGTAGGCGGCGGCTTTGGTGGCGGCGATGCGCTCCGGGGTAATCGCCGAGTCGAACGCGCGCAGGCTTGCCGGCGCGAAGCCGCAACGGCCGGCCATCTCGCCGATCGCGACGACCTTTTGAAGATCGATTCCGCGTCCCAACGTGTAGGGTTCGATCCGGTCCTCGAGCGCCAACAGCATCGTTTCCCCCATGCACGCCAACACGGTGCGCGGCGGCAAATTGAGATCGAAATCGCTGCCGCGTTCGCGCACGCGCTCGAATCGCGGATTGCCCGGAACCACGACGTTGCCGCCCTCGACGACCAGAACGTCGGGGCGTTCGCTCGCGACCCGCCGGCTGACGTCGTGCGGCAGCGACAGCTCGCAGACGACCGCTCCGGTCTGCAGCGCTTCGGGTTCGATCACGTCTTGGGTCGAGGATGTTGCCGTCAAGATCAGCTGCCCTTGACGCACGCCGGCGTTGAGATCCGTCGTCCACTCGGTCTCGCACGCGTATCGGCCTTGATTGGCCTGCGCGAACTTTCGCAACCGCGTTTCGTTTCGAGCGACCAAGATGATCCGCGCGACGTGCGGCGCGATTAGCTCTGCGCACGCGCTGCCGATCGATCCGGTCGCGCCGACCACCACCGCGGTCGACTGCGCGGGATCGAGTTCCATCTCGAAGGCGCCGCGGAACAAACTATCGATACCGGCTTTGATGGTGAGCGAATTGCCGGTCGTCACCGGAATCGGGGATCGTTCGTTTACGGTGATTCCACCATCGCCCACGACGGCCGTAAACGCACCCAAGCCGGCGACGTCGGCGCCCAGCTCCGCGCCGATGCGAATCGCGGCCACGATCCGTTCGTACACTTCCTCACGTGGAAATTCGACCATCTGTTCGGGCAACAACGGTGCGGATACGAACCAGCCTTCGGTTTCGCGACCGTCCGGCGTGCGCACGCCGGTGACGTGCGCCACCGCCCAAGGCGGCATCCACGCCATGATCTTGCGCATGATGGCGTCGCCCTTCCCTTTGGCGCCGGGCTCGTAGCGCGCGACGTCTTCGAGCGACAGCGGATGGATGACGAAGCAGAATCGTTTCATGCTCCTTCCGCCTGCCGTTTGAGCGCGGCCAACATCATCTCGCTATTTTCCACGACTTTTTTCTGTAGCGTCGGCCCGATCAACTCGGCTAACGTCGGCACGCCGAAATCGTAGTCGACGCCGAGCAACACGTGCGTCAAGCCATCGCGCTCTTCGAACGTCCACGCGCCTTCGAACTTATCGAGATCGCCTTCGACCAGCTTGTAGTCGATGCGCAAACGTTCGTCATCGAATCGGTCTTCTTCGATCCATTCGATCGGCGCTTCTTCAACCAGCGTCTTCCAACGCGTGAGGATGAAATCCGGATGGCGTTCGAGCACCGTTACGGTTTCGACGTCCGGCATAAACTGCGGGAAGCGCTCTTGATCCTTGGCAAGTTCGTATACGACGCGAGCCGGAGCGGCAATCGCGATTCCGGTTTCTACATACGGCATCGCTATAGTTGGCCGAGCTTCTCGTAGGCAGTTGCCACCCCTGCTCGCAACGCGGCGAGCGCTTGCGACACCTCGGCCTCGGTGACGATCAGCGGCGGTTCGAGTCGAATCACGCGCTGCAAGTTCAACGTCCAAGCCGCGGTTACACCGGCTTTGAGCATTTCCGGGATGATCCAGCCACCGTAGCCTTCGTGGCGCAACTCGACGCCGGCCATCAGTCCCAACCCGCGAACGGCCGCGACGACCTCGGGAAAGTCATCACAAATCGCTTCCGCGCCCTCGAGCAGTTGGCGTCCGCGCACGCGCGCGTTCTCGATCAGACCGTCTTCCTCGAGCACGTCCATGGCCGCGATCGCGGCGGCGCACGCCAGCTCGTTTCCACCGAAGGTCGATGTGTGCAAGAGCGGCGCTTTGGCGAAGGCGCGGTTCCATGCGCTGGGCGTAGCGATGAACGCCCCGACCGGGATCACGCCGCCCGAAAGGCCCTTGGCGAGCGTCATAACATCGGGAACGACATCTTCCCGTTCGCACGCGAAGCGATATCCGCACCGTCCCAAGCCGGTCTGCACTTCGTCGGCGATAAACAGCGCGCCGGCAGCATCGCAGGCCGCGCGCACCGCGCGCAGGTAGCCGTCGGGCGGAACGTTGATGCCGCCCTCGCCTTGCACCGGCTCGACGACGAACGCGGCCGCGTCGATCAGCGCATCGGCAAGCACGTCGTCGCGTCCGTACGGGATGTGTTCGAAGCCTTCGAGCAACGGACGAAACGGATCGCGAAACGTTTCGCGTCCGCTGACCGAGAGCGCGCCCATCGTCTTGCCGTGGAACGCATTGATGGTGCTAACGATCTTCGCGCGGCCGGTTGCCGCGCGTGCCAGTTTGATCGCGCCCTCGATGGCCTCGGTACCGCTATTGCACCAAAACGAGATCTGCAGATCGCCCGGAGCTATTTCGGCCAAGCGCCGCGCGGCGTGGCCGAGGACCGGGTTGAACATCGTTTTGCTCGAGAGCGACATGCGTTCCATCTGGTCGCGCACCGCCGCGAGCACGCGTGGGTGCGAATGCCCGAGCGTAAAAACGCCGTAGCCGCCGGCAAAATCGAGATATGCCTTGCCGTTCTGGTCCCAAATCGTGCTGCCGCTTGCGCGAACTTCGACCGGCGAGCCCGACAGTTTCATCACGCGGGCCAACGGCGGGTTGATAAAGTCGCGATAGTCGGCGAACGTTTGGGCAGCGAGTTCGCTCACGCCGCGACGTCGACCGCTTCTAAACGTTCGATCGCCG
>DASXXU010000186.1:0-4677 GCA_036502885.1 Candidatus Tumulicola sp. | reverse complement strand
CTTTTGGGTTGGCAACCTCTTGTTAGCAGCGATTACCGTTTCGTTTTGCTTTCTCTTCAAAGTTCGCAGCCTGGCCGCCCATCTGTTGATGACGTCGGCGCTGGCAACGGTTATCGCGACGATTTTCGTGCTCATCGCACTCTTCGACTATCCGTTCCGCGGGGATAGCCAGATCAGGCCAACCGTCTTCCTGACGCTGCAACAGCGAATGGACGCGTCGTCGTCAATCAATCAAACTGACGGATCGTGAAAGCACGATCGCGATCGTCGCTAGCGAGACCATCGCCTCGATCAGCATCGCGGATTTCGCGCGACGCGTTAACGGCAAGACATCCGCCGGGCTAAACGCCGTCGCATTCGTAAACGCAATATAAAGGTAATCGAAGAACGCCGGGGTCCAATGCGGATCGTACGCGCACTCGACATTCTGCGCGGAAAGCTGCATCTGCGGAAACAGAAAATCCGGACGGTGGGCTCCAAGCGTGGCAGCATCGTGCTCGCGGTTCGCGGGGCCCCCGCCATCGAGTTCCCAAAACCACAACCCGAACACCAGAACGTTCATCACCCAGATCTGCGCGCCGTTCCGCAATAGAATTCCCGCGGAATTGAGCGACTTGGCCCGCACCGGATGGAAGAACGCGGCGATCAGCAACACGATCGCGGCAATGTTGAAAAAGTTCACGATCGCGATCGCCAGCAATCCCAATAGGCGCACGCGCCGGTTATCGGCCGTCCTTCGCGGGGCGAAGTAAAACAGTGGGATCAATACCACCAATACCAGCAAGGGCGCGATCCAAATCGGGCCGATCGTCAGCTTCGGGGGGAGCGTGATGTACAGCGCCAGAGCTCCGATTACGGCCAACGCTGCGTGCCAGCGCGGCTCGCGCCGGATCGAACGTCGAGGCTGGCCTGGATTGACGGTCATCGTTGGCAACGTTCGCGTGCTTGCGCGCGCAACCCGTCGTCCCAGCCGTGGTATCATACCGCGTATGCCGACTGATTTTCGCGATGGCAAAACCTTTCCACGCCCGGGCCGTCAAACGGCCGGGGAAGCGCTATGGCTGCATCGGATCGCCGATAAGGCGCGCGCGGCGAAGGCCGGAACGATTTACGATTACGTCTATCCGTGCCCGATGGACCGCGGGGTGCTCGAACGCTGGGGCGTTTCCATTGCGGAGTTCGAAGTCGCGCTCGACGACTACGCCGACGACGACACGTTATTCGCTTGGTTCCGTAATCGCGTTCAGCCCGAGGCGATACAGAGCGCGAACCGTTGGTTATCCCACGAGAAGGCGGAGAACATGGACCGCCAGGACCGAGAAGAGGGCGTCGCGGCGTCGAAGGGAGTTTGATGGGCCGCACGATCGAGTTCGCTCGACCAGACGGAGCATCCGCGCCCGGCTATTTGGCGGAACCGCAGACCGGTAACGGCGCGCCCGGGGTCGTCCTGTTCGAAGAGTGGTGGGGCCTCAACGAACAGATCATCGAGACGGCCGATCATCTTGCGAAGTGCGGTTTCCGCGTGTTGGTTCCCGACGTGTTCCGCGGGAAGGTGGCGGCAACCGGCGATGAAGCGAACCACATGATGGGAGGCCTCGACTTCGGCGATGCAGCCACGCAAGATGCACGCGGCGCGGCTTCGCAGCTACGCAGCCTCGGATCGGATCGCGTCGCGGTAATGGGTTTTTGCATGGGCGGAGCGTTGGCGATGCTCGCCGCAATTCACGACGCCGATTTCGATGCCGCCGTCGTATTCTACGGACATCCGCCGGCCGACGCCGGCGATCCGGCGCGGATTACTATTCCCGTCATGGGCCATTGGGCGAATAACGACCAATTTTTTCCGTCCGAAGGCGTCGACGAAGTCGAGCGCGCGCTAGAACGCGGCGGGGTTCCGCACGAATTTTACCGCTACGATGCGGGTCACGCCTTCGCCAATCCGGTTGGCCTGGGCAACTATCACCCCGAGCACGCGCAAACGGCGTGGGAACGCAGCGTGGATTTTCTGAATCGCACGCTGCGCGTCCCGGGAAGTACGGCCGACTAAATCGGCGCTTGGACGACGCCGATCACGGAGCCGCTAAGCCCCTTGTTAAAGCTGTACTGATACTTGCCGCTCGGGTACGCATACACGTCGACCGAGCCATTGGTTTTGTCGCCGCATGCGACATTCGTTTGTGCCGCGTTGAGCGTGCACTGCGGTGACGAGCCTTTGAGCGGATACGTCTTCGGCTTGCCGGTATACGGCGGAGCGTATACGTTGAGCGTTTGATTCGAGTCGTCGCTGACGATCATGTTGTCTTTTTTATCGAACGTCGGCGCACCGGGATTTCCAAGCCCGAAGTTCTTCAACGCTTTGCCCGGCATTTTGCCGCCCGTGAACACGAGCATTCCGGGAGCGTCCGACGAATTGTAGTAGCTCAGGTACAGATTGTTTTTCGAATCGACGCCAACGCCGGCAGCTAAAAACACGGCCCCGTTGGTGAGAAGCTTCGATGGTTTCTTAGCACCTTTCGGATAGATCGCAACGTTGCCGGCGGCGCTTGACGGTCCAAGGATATTGTTCACGTACGCGGTTCCGTTGGATGCAAACGCGATGCCGGCGGGTTGACCGTCGCTGTCCGACAAGGTCGTCACGACCGCGCCGCAGCTGGGTTTGAACTCGACGACCTGCGGCGAACCACTCGGGCCGAGCCCTTCGGGCACCCAAAGATTGCCGGTTGAATCGACGCCGAGCGCGTTGATTCCGGTACCGACCGAAGTAAGGGTACAGAACGCCGCCTTGTTCTGCTTGTTTGCAGCGTTGAAGACAGAGACGGGCGCGGAGTTCGAGGTGTCGTACGCAGAAACCGAGATCTGCGCTTTTACCGCAGCCGGGTCGACGAATCGTAAGCCGCTCGCATCGGGCGAGGCAGCACGATCGAGAGAACCGACCGCAACGAATGCGGGGGTGCTAGCTTGCGGCGCGTATGCTCCGCCGTTCGAACACGCCGTTACGGCGGTTATTCCGGCAAGCGCAAGGACGGCACGCGTGTGTCGCGGGGTGGACATGATGCGTAGCTCCTTCCAATAGCAACGAGCCGCTGGTCGGAAGACCGAGCGGCCGTGATGGTGCCAAGGGCCGGAATCGAACCGGCGACACCGCACTTTTCAGGCGCGTGCTCTACCGACTGAGCTACCTTGGCGCAAATGGCGACGCTGATGGGGCTCGAACCCACGACCTCCGCCGTGACAGGGCGGCGCTCTAACCAACTGAGCTACAGCGCCATGGCGCCGGCGACCGTAATTTGCACTCGTCCGAATCTGCACCTGCGGGCTCGGACCCCGGATGGTGGGCACGGTTGGGATTGAACCAACGACCCCCCGCGTGTGAAGCGGATGCTCTCCCACTGAGCTACGCGCCCCCGGCCGGTGCGGTTTAGACCACCTCGCACCGTTACCCTACCGATCGATGCATACTACGGCGCGGAGTTCCGTTGCGTGCGGCGAAGCGTCGCCCGATGCTCGACGGCTTTCCACTCATATCGCGATTCAGCGTGCCGTTTGCCGACATCGACATGATGCAGCATGCGAACAATGTCGCATACATCCGTTGGGCCGAAATGATGCGTTCGGAGTATTTCGCGCAGGTAACGAACGAGCCGATCAACGGAACGCACGGCATCATTCAGGCAAACATCGACTTCACGTACGAGCGGCAGCTAAAATACCGCGAGAAGATTGCGGTCGGCTGCCGCATCTCGAGAATCGGTACGAAATCGTGGGATTTCGAGTACGAAATCTGGAGCGAAACCTACGGCCATCGTGCGGCCCGCGGCATCACGACGGTCGTCGCATACGACTTCGTGCAGCAAAGCACCATTCCGATTCCGGCGCATTGGCGCGAAGCGATGGCGGCCTTCGAAGCCGGCCCGCAGCGCGAATTCTTCTAGTTTTCTTAGGTTTTAGAGGCGAACCCGCACCGGAGATTCGATGCGGGCTCGCGGGTGATTAGGCCGGTTCGCCGTCGCGCAAGGTGCGCGCTAGCGAAGCCAACGCGTCGCTCATCGCTTGAGCGCCGTTGGCGATCCGTCCGCGTACGCCGGTACTTCGGCCACCCTCCGCAAGTCGCAAGAGGCGGCTGCGGTTAGCGGTCTGCATGGCGTCCTCGCGGCGGATCCGGACTTCGGCTTGATGCCACAGTTCCATGATCTGCCTTTCGGTGACGGAGTTTGGGAAAAGAAAAGGCCCCCGGTCGTCGCACGGAGGCCTTCGAACATCAGTGAAACCGACGACGCGTTACGTCGGCCCGCAGTCCGAAGGTCCGAAGCGATTCGACCCGCCGCAAACGAGCGGCGCGAAAGTATCGAACGTGCGATTAAGCTTCATCGTGCCTCCTTGTAGTGACGAGTGGTTGAACGCATTGCTGCGTCAAGCGACTTTAACACACCCGAGAAAGGTCTGTCAAACCGCATTATCGACGTTGCGAGGACGCTCGCGATACACTCCCGAAGTTCGCGTTCCCACGAAGTCGCGGGCGGTTAGCTCAGTGGGAGAGCACTTCCTTGACACGGAAGGGGTCACTGGTTCAATCCCAGTACCGCCCACCATTCGAAGAGCCTCGACATTAGTATCGAGGCTTTTTCTTCGTCGGGGGCACGTTTTTGTATGAACTTTTTTCAATCGATGAAGTCTGCT
>DASXXU010000185.1:0-11711 GCA_036502885.1 Candidatus Tumulicola sp. | reverse complement strand
ACGTCGTGACCAATTCGTACGGCGGTGGGGGTGGCGGAGCGTCTAACCCCGGTTACGATCATCCGGGTACGGTCATCACCGCGAGCTCGGGCGATAGCGGACACCGTGCGTCATCGCCGTGTGCGTACATGACCGTGGTTTGCGTGGGCGGCACGTCGTTGCACTCGGGAAGCGGAACGCGTGGTTGGACCGAGACGGCGTGGAATGGTGCCGGGAGCGCGTGCGCGCATCTGGTTGCAAAACCCGCCTGGCAAACGGATAAGGGATGCACTTTCCGTTCGGAAACCGATGTTTCGGCGGTCGCCGATCCGGAACCCGGACTCGCATTTTACGACACGTATCCGTCCGGCGGTTGGGGAACGACGGGTGGCACCAGCGCTTCGTCGCCGATCATTGCGGGCGTATTCGCGTTGGCCGGAAATGCTTCGTCGCAAAACTACGCCGCAGGCCTTTGGGCGAACGGCGGCGGTTCCGGCTTTTACGACGTCACATCCGGTAACAATGGCACCTGCGAAAAGAAGAACGAGTACATCTGTAACGCCGGACCTGGATACGATGGCCCGACGGGTTGGGGTACGCCGAACGGCGTCTCAGCGTTCTAGTTCGTCTTCGCTAGTGGAATTCGGTATCGCAGCGTCGCCTCGTGGCCGTACGAGATCGGCGCGCGAAACTCTTCGATAAACAAGCCGCCGTTCGCAACGATGACGCGCTGAGAGGCAATGTTGTCGGGGGTCGTCGTTATCTCGACGTATTCGAGCTCGAGGCTGCGTGCCTCACCGAGCATGTGTGCGAGGGCCGCGGTAGCATAACCGCGGCCTCGTTTCCAAGGAACGACTGCATATCCGGTGTGCCCCATGCATGTTGGGGGAAGCGCCGTCGTCCCCGGCTGCCAACGAAAACCGATGCTGCCGCAAAACTCGCCGTCCCACATCCAGCGCCGGAAACCCGGTAAGCGCGCAACCGTCGAACCATCCGGCAGCTGGATGGGAGCGCCGTGGCCGCCCGGGTCGTCGAGGGAGGCGAGAAAGTCGGATGAGGACCGCTCGATCGCCTCGAGCTCGAGTTGGGCAACCTCGGGCCGCAAGTTATCCGGCGACCATCCGCGTCTCAGCGCGTCGACATAACTCTCAAGGTACGATGCTTCGGGGATCACGACGTCCATGACCGTCGTAACATTCGCCGTCCAGTTTGGAACCATTCGCACCGCAGGCGGTATCTAAGCACTCGCCTTGAGCCTCATCGCACCTCCGAAGCCGCCGCGGGCGCGCCGCCGTCAAAGCCGCGTCGAACGCATCACGTTGCACGCGGCGATGGCCGGCAACGCGCTGTTCCTTTGGAGCGAGCCGTCTACTCGTCCATCGGAACTTCGCGAGCGCCTGTCGGGGTTGGCGAACGATATCGTTCCACAGCGTTGGGCGGATGCTGCAGCCGGGTCGGCCTCGACCGGTGGTGTCGCTCGTGAGGGCGTCGCACTCGAAGGCCGCGATGTGGTCGCGTTATTGCAGCGATTTGCCGGAAGGGAACTCGCGGCACCCGACGTTGCGCTGAGCCCGGATATAAGCTTTTGGTGCGACGCACTACGCCTAGCCGCGGAGATCGTCGCGTCGCAACGCTTTTTGCCCGGACTTTCGTACGACGCGGAACAGAAGCGCTATCGCGCCGTTTGGGATCCGGTTCTGGGCGATCGCGAACGCAAATTGGCAGCGTCGCTAGCGGCAATCTCGCCCGCATTCTCGACGACGCTCGAACGCTTTTTGACGATCGCAGTCGATGCGTTCGTTCGCGCCGGGACCACGCCTTCGAATATCGCGGGCGAATCGAACGGTGCGCCGTTGCACGATCGCTGGCTTGAGGGACTGCGTTCGAGGGACGGAAGCATCGTAGCGACCCCGGGAGAGCTGCGCGGCCTCGCGGCGCAAATCGCAGCCTGGCGCCGTCCAGCAATCGACGACGCCGCAACCGACTATCGGCTGTGCTTACGGTTGGAAGAGCCGCTGCGCGACGACGACCCGTGGCGCGTTGCCTATCTGTTGCAAAGTAGATCCGATCCGACGCTGCTTCTGGACGCGCGCGCCGCGTCCGCATCGGCGCCGTCGCGCCGTGCGTTTTTGGCCGCACTCGGACGTGCCGCACAGATATCGCCGGCCGTCGAAGCGTCGTTGCACGGCGTCGAAGCCGTGCCGCACTGGTTCGAAACCGATGCGGGCGGCGCGTACGCGTTCCTCTCGGAATCGGCGTGGCTGCTCGAACAAGCCGGAATCGGCGTGATCGTCCCGTCGTGGTGGTTAGGCAAAAACACCGCTGGACGCGTCGTCGCTCGCCCGAACGTGAAGCCGCCGGCAACCTCTGCCGGGTTACGTGCCGACACGTTGTTGGACGTCGACTGGAACGTCGTGCTCGGCGACCGCCGCCTTTCGCCATCGGAGCTGGAGCGTCTCGCAAAACTGAAGGTGCCGTTGGTGCGAATCCGCGGTCAATGGGTGCACGTGGATCCGGACGACGTGCGAACCGTATTGGCGCGGTTACGCGAAGGCGGTTCGACGTTGAGCCTGGCCGACGTCGTGCGCCTGCACCTCGACGGCACCGCGCCGGTCGAAGCACCCGCCAACGTCGAAGCGCTCATCGACGCGCTGCAACAAGCCGGACGATTACGTCAGATCGACCCGCCCGACGGTTTACGCGCGCAGCTGCGCCCGTACCAACTGCGCGGATACGCTTGGCTGCAGTTTCTCACATCGGTTGGGTTTGGCGCGTGTTTGGCCGACGACATGGGGCTTGGAAAAACGGTGCAGATGCTGGCGTTGATCGAACGCGACCGCGGTCGTACCGGTGGCCGTCCGGTTTTGTTGGTGTGCCCGACGTCGGTCATCGAAAACTGGGTTCGCGAAATGCAGCGTTTTACGCCCGGCGTTTCGGCGTACGTTCACCATGGAACGTCGCGGCTGCGGGGCCGTGAGTTCGGACGGCACGCCCGCCGGCACGACGTCGTCATTACCAGCTACGCGCTGCTCACGCGTGATGCGGAAGCGTTCGCGTCGATGCGCTGGCACGGCGTAGTTTTGGATGAAGCACAGAATATCAAGAACCCCGATAGCAAACAGGCGCGTAGCGCGCGCGCACTGCGGGCCGGATATCGCGCGGCGTTGACCGGCACGCCGGTCGAGAACCACGTCGGCGATTTATGGTCGATCATGGAATTCTGCAATCCCGGTTTGCTCGGCTCGCAGGCGTCGTTCCGGCGAGACTTCGTGATCCCGATCCATGGCCTACACGATGCGGAAGCGGCTCGCCGCCTGCAACGCTTGAGCGGTCCGTTCGTCTTGCGCCGCAGCAAACGCGATCCGGCGATCGTGGCCGATTTGCCGGATAAGAACGAAGCCAACGTATACTGCACGCTAACGCCCGAACAGGGGACGCTCTATGCGGCCGTGTTGCGCGACCTCGAAAGCGGCCTCGACGAAACGCAGGGCATCGGACGGCGCGGTGCGATTCTGGCGTTGCTCTCGAAGCTCAAGCAGATTTGCAACCACCCGGCGCAGTTCGCGAAGGATCGATCGGCGACGGCCGAGCGTTCCGGAAAGCTGATGCGTCTGGAAGAGATGTTGGAAGAAGTCCTCGACCTCGGCGATCGCGCGTTGATTTTCACCCAGTTTGCCGAGATGGGCAAGTTGCTCGTGCGGCGGCTTTCGGAGCGTTTCGGACGTGAAGTGCTGTTCTTGCACGGCGGCGTTCCGAAAGATGCGCGCGACGAGATGGTTCGCCGATTCCAGGAGGAGCACGGGCCCTCGTTGTTCGTGCTCTCGCTCAAGGCCGGCGGTAGCGGCCTCAATCTAACCCGTGCCAATCACGTTTTTCACTACGACCGCTGGTGGAATCCGGCCGTCGAGAATCAAGCGACGGACCGCGCCTTCCGCATCTGGCAAACTAAAGACGTGCAGGTGCACAAGTTCGTTTGCGCCGGAACGCTGGAAGAGCGCATCGACGATCTCATCGCTCGTAAAGCCGCGGTGGCCGACACGATCGTCGGTTCGGGCGAACAGTGGCTGACCGAACTTTCGAACAACGAGTTGCGCGACTTGGTCGCGCTGTCGCCCGACGCGGTGGAAGAATGACGTTAAAAGCAGTGGGCGGGGTCCGCGCGCAATCCCGTCGCGGCGCGTTTGCACGACGTTGGTGGAGCCGGCGCTGGTTGGGCGTTCTGGAATCACTGGGATTGGGAGCGCGGCTGCGCCGCGGCCGTTCCTACGCGCGCAACGGAAACGTTGAGGCGATCGAGTTCGACACGCACGGCATCCGGGCGTCGGTTCGCGGGACGCGTCCGCAACCGTACGCGGTGACGATCGGCCTTCAACCGCTATCATCCGGGCAATGGCGGCACGTTACCGACAAGATTTCGCGTACGCCGCGATTCGCAACGGCACTCCTAAGCGGCACGATGCCACAGGATATCGAGGAGGCGTTCAACGCCGTTCACTGTGCGTTATTTCCGCGCGCGGCGACCGATTTGCGAACGTCGTGCACGTGTCCGGATTGGTCGAATCCGTGCAAGCACGTTGCGGCGGTGTACTACCTTTTGGCCGAAGAGTTCGATCGCGACCCGTTCCTGTTATTTTGGCTGCGCGGGCTCGACCGCGACGGCGTCATGCAGGCGCTCAGTTCGAAGGAACTGGATCTGAGCGTCGTTACCGCGGACGCGCAATCGATGGAGGGCGGGCGTCCGCCGATCGAGGCGCCGGCCGTGGATGGTTGGCCGTTGCGCCGTGCCGGGCGCTTTCCGTTTTGGAACGGCACGCAGCCGTTGGAGTCGGCGCTGGACGATGTGTATTCCGCCGCCGGACAACGAGCCGCGGCTACCCTAGCCGAAACGTGGCCCGAGAAGTAATACCTAGTGATTCCCGAGGACGGCGCGTGCGTGCGAGCCGCCGTCGAAACGTTCGGTCACGTTGAAATCTTCGGCTAAACTCCACACGATATACAGTCCGCGTCCGCGTTCGCTGAGTAAGTCGCTCGGTAACCGTGGGACGAGCGTAAAGCCGGGCCCGCGATCGAGCACATGCAGCACCGGCATTTCATCGTTCCAATCGAACGTGATATCGATTGGGCCCGGCGCGTAGCGCACGACGTTACCGAGGAGTTCCCCGAAGATGAGCTCGGCGGTTCCGGTATCTTCAGCCGGCATCCCACCGTCGCGCAGCGCCTCAACGAATGCGTGACGTGCGCGGTGCGCCGTCTCGGCATCGCTCGTATCGAACGTCCAGCGTTTGGTCGTGGCGGATTTGCCTTCGGGTGCCGTTCGCTCGCGCGGCACGAGGCGCAGCGTCAGAATAACGACGTCGTCGCTGCTCCCGCGTTCCAACAATCGCTTGTACAACGTCTCGGCACAATTCGGCATCGACGCGATATCCGGAGCTGCGACCGCAGCTTGCAGACGTTCTTGTCCGGCGATAATGTCGCGTTCCACCTCGATCAGCCCGTCGGTATAGAAGACGATCAGACATTCTTCGGGCAACGTGATGCTAACGGCTTCCTCGCCGCGTAGCCGCAGGCCGATCGGCAGCGAGCCGCCTTGCAACTGATATACGGTGCCCGAAGATTCGCGCACCAACGGCGGAGGGTGTCCGGCCGACGCGTACGTGAGCGTGCGCGTGATCGGATCGAAAACGCCGACGAATGCGGTCACGAAAATGTCGGGATGTTCGGTTTTCAAGGTCCGATCTGCGGCGTCTAGCATCGCGACCGGGTCCGCATAGACTTGCGCGACCCCGCGGATTACTTGTCGCATGGAGGCCATGATTACGGCCGCGCTCAACCCGCTGCCGGCGACATCGCCGATCGAAACGACGATGCGTCCGTCGCTTAGGCGCAATGCATCGTACCAGTCGCCGCCGAGCAATGCGCGGTCGCTGGCGGGCACGTAAATGCCATCGAATCGAATTCCCGGGACGCTTGGGAGCGAGATTGGCAGCGCCGCACGCTGAAATTCCGTCGCGATCTCGCGTTCCCGTTCGTACAGCCGCGCGTTCTCGATTGCGACCGCGGCGCGGCGCGTTAACTCCTTGAACAACGGCACGTCGTCGTCCGAATAGCGGCGCGGCGTTTCCGCCCAAAAGGCGACCAACGACCCGATCGTTCCGCCGCGAGACTTGAGCGGAACCGTAACCGTGGAATGGGGTGCGAGCGCGCGAATGACGCCGATAAGCTCTTGCGAAGCCGAGCGTTCGATCGATTCATCCGTGACGTTGGGGATGATGATTGCCTGGTTTTTGCGCAGTTCGGCTTCGATCAGCGGCTCGGCATGCGGATCGTGATTGTAGCTGCCGACGATGCGCTGCACCAGGGATGCCTTGGCGGGGTCGGCGTGAATCGCCGCGACCGTTTTCAATCGTCCGTTCTCATCGAAGAGATCGATGGCTGCCCAGTCGCCGAATTCCGGTACGATGATAGCCAACATTCGTTCCAGCGTCGTTTGAAGATCGAGGGATTCGGCAAGTGCTTCGCCCGAGCGGGCCAGGAACGCGAACCGCTGGCCTTGCCGCTTGTGGTCGTCTACGTCGATGCAAATGGCGAGCTGGTCGCCCTCTAACCTGGGCGTCGCGATCGCCGAGACGCTGACGCGAAACCAACGGGTGTCGCCGTCGAAGCGGCGCAATCGTACTTCGAACGTAAACGGCGCGTTGGTCCCGATACCGGTGTGCCATAGTTCGAGCGTGGCCTCGGCATCTCGCGGATGAACCGCTAGGCGTAGACGCTCGCAGGCGTCGAGTCCATCGTCCTCGCGTTGACCGGTATAGGAGAACCAGTGCCGGTTGAAGTGGAGTATCTCGCCGCGCGACGATGCGGTCCACAGAATCTCTGCGAAGTCATCAAGGAGGGTCCGATCGATGCCGGCACTGGACGAAATGCCACCCACACCAAGCTTTTCCGTTATGCTGCGGTTGCGCACCTTTTCCGGCCGCAACCCCCAGCTACTATTCGCTACAGTCTTTGGGAGATCGAGAGCACTTTTTCGCCTGCGCTAGATCGATATCGAAAGCGGCACGCGTTTCGACCACGATGCCACCGCTGGTCGAATAGCCAAAGTGCCTGCCAAGATAGAAGCGGCTCACGGATTTATCGGCCGGATCGGCGATGACGGCGATTTGCTTGGCATCCAAGAAATCGTGGGCCACGATTGGCCCATACAGCGAAGCGAAGAACGCATAACCATAACCGCTTCCGTCGTGCAGTATAGCTGCCGAGCCCACGGATTTCCCAGGGTTGCCGACGGCCAGCGTTTCCTGGCGAATCGTCGTCCCATCGCTGGTCGCGTAAAACCGCCACGCGATTCCGTGATCGCTCGTATCGACCAAAAAGGCGGGGAAACCGCTTAACTCATCGCGACGCCGGTCCATGCCGGCAAGCAGCGGCCGCGTTTTCGCCCACGCCGCGAACTGCGAAAGCGGTTGTCCCGGAATCGCCGTCGCCGGTCGAACGCAGCATGCGAGCAGCGCGGCGCACGAGCCGAAGAAGACGGCGGCGCGAGTGGCCGCCGTCATGTTAGATCAGCCTTCTGCGCCGAGCCTCGGCGAGCAGCGCGTGACGGCTGCTGACGCCAAAGAACTTGAGCACCGCTTTGGCGTGATTGGCTACGGTTGCAACGCTCAGATCGAGTTCCTCGGCGATCTCCACGTTGCTCTTGCCCTCGCACAACAGTTTGAAGGTACGATCCCGCATGGGCGTCAAGCCCGATTCGCGCTTCGAACCGGCGAACCGGTCGCGCCACTCCTCGGCGAGCCAGCTCTTGGGATAATTCCCTAGCCAACTGTGCGCTTCTTGGAGAAACGCAGCTTTGCGGGTGACGTCGAACAATCGAAGATCGCATCGTGCGGCGCGCCATTCGAAGCCGATGTTTCGATAGACGTGGCGAGCGCCCTCGAATCGTCCGGCCGCGCGTTTGCGTTCGCCGCGGTGCAGGTCGACGACGCCTGAGACGTAGTCGAGAAGCGCCGGGAAACGCCGTTCGCGATGGAAGAACGGCAGCTTTCCCGTCGATCCGTCGGCCATTCGTTTGAAGCGGTTGAGGTATTTCGTCGCGCGAACCGGATCGACCGCGGCCGTTAGTTCGGCCAAAAGCGGTAGTGCGAGGACGCTCTCGTCGTCGAACGACTCCCACTCGACGGTGTCGGCAATAGCTTGTGCTTCGAACAGCTCCTGCTCGAACCAGTTGCGTTCGTTGCGTACACGCGCCAAATAAGCTCGGTCGCAGAACGCAACCGTGCGCCACGCATCGTTCGGCGCCGAATCAACGCGTCCGCGCAAGAATCGGAACGCGTTAAAGTAGTCCCCGCCGAGCGCGCTGGTCCATGCCAGTGCCCTCTCGGCCAGGAATCTCCGCGCGGCGTAATCCTCCGGCCAGGGGGTTCCACCGAGTTGGCGCTCGATCGAACGAACCGCGTCGGGCACGTAGCTTTCTCGCGCACACACCGATAGCGCCGAGGTGCCGGCGATACGGTAGGCCATGTGTTGTTCGGAGCGAGGATCGATGGTCGAAAGCATACGAATGAGCACCCGAGCTCGATCGTGAGTACGCGATTCCGTTTCGAGAACGCGGCTTTCGAGCAGTTGCGCGGCCAGTTTGCTCTCGGTGGAGCGGCCGGCTTTCGCTAGGGCCAGACCTTCGCGCGCCCCTTGAACGTTCGATTCGAGAACGTGGCGTTGACCGATTCGATAGCCTACGGCTGCGATCAGTTCGGCGTCACCCTTTTGCGTCGCCGTGTGCAGCGCCCGTTGCAAACGATCGTCAGCGACGCGGAAATCGCCGCTGGAAGCGTGCGCCTCGCCCAAGAGCATCTGTTGCCAAACGAGGTCCGAACCGGTCGAGGCCGGCTGGATGGACTTCAGAAGGGTTAACGCTTTCGACGACTGACCGGTGGTCCGTAAGGCGATACGGGCTCGGGTTAGCGCAGCGCGCGGCACCGGTTGTGCCTTACGAGCGTTTTCGTTGTACAGAGCCACGGCTTCCGAATCGCGGGCGCGATCGAAGGCATCGTCCATCGCTTGCATCCACCCCGAGCGAGTGGAAATGCGTTTAATTGTTGATTTCAAGATTTGAACCGCGCTTGCATGATGACCCTACGTCTTCCGGGGTTCAGAATACGCACCCTCCGATAGTTTTTCCGATGCTCGTAGGCCTTTGGGCCCAAGATCAATGGAACGTGGAGGGAAGTTTGGCGAGGCAGAATATCTCTTTTTGCGTACCAGCAGCCGCGGAGAAACGCATTGACCGGTTCGGTTTCCGTTACGGTAACGTTTCTTTTCACCGACATCGAGGGCAGCAGCCGGATGTGGGAGCTGGATCCTGCCGCGATGGATCTTGCGCTGCACCTGCACAACCGGATCGTATCCGAAACGGTGCGAGCGCATCGCGGTAAGATCTTCAAATCGATGGGCGACGCGTTCTGTTGCGCTTTCGAAGATGCCGCGGATGCTATACGCGCTGCGGTCGCCGCGCAAATTGAATTGAATCGCCAAACGTGGCCTCAATCCACCGGTGCGCTGCGCGCTCGCATGGGGCTGCATACGGGCGCCGCAACTTATGATGAGAACGACTATTTCGGTACGGCACTCAATCGCGTGGCGCGCATTATGTCGAGCGCGCACGGCGGACAAATCATTGTTTCTGCTGCGACATTCGCAGTGCTCGGGACGCCACCCGAAGGCGTCGCGTTTCGCGATCTCGGCGTCAAGCGGCTAAAAGACCTCGAACAGCCCGAACGGCTGTATCAAATCGTTGCGGAAGGCCTGCCGACGCAGTTTCCACCCCTGCGCACGCTGGACGAACATCCGAATAACTTACCGACGCAACTCTCGTCTTTCGTCGGTCGGCGCGCTGAGCTCGACCGACTTGCGAGCGCGTTCGCAACGTCTCGCGTCGTAACGATTGCCGGTCCGGGCGGAATCGGAAAAACGCGGCTGGCGTTGCAGTTCGCGGCGGAAGCCGCTCATCGATTTCCGGGCGGCGCGTTTTTTGTGGAGCTCGCGAATGTAACGGACCGTGTCTTGGTTCCACATGCGATCGCGGCCGCGTTAGGTCTCACGGAAAATGGCGCCGAGCGACTCGTCGAAACAATCGCGCGGTTCGTCGGCGACAAGTCGCTGCTGCTGATCGTCGATAACTCCGAGCATCTGTTAGCCGAGGTGGCGTCTTTTATCAAAACGCTGGCATCGGCGTGTGAGAATGTATCGGTCTTGGTTACGAGCCGCGAGCCGCTGCATCTGACGGGAGAGCGCGTCGAGCGCCTAACGCAGATGTCGTTGCCGGAGCGCGTCGACGCTTCGGAACTCGAAACGAGCGACGGATGCCGGTTGTTTTTGGAGCGAGCGCGCGCTGCCGGGTCCGATGGAATCGATGCTGTTCGTGATGCGGAAGCGATCATCGCGATCTGCCGGCGGCTCGAAGGCATTCCATTGGCGATCGAAATCGCTGCGTCACGAACGGCAACGCTTGCTCCCAAAAAACTGGCCGCACGGCTGGACGCGCATTTGCTCGTCAATAAGGACCCGACCGTCGCGGAGCGCCACCGTACGCTGGCTAAGGCAATAGAGTGGAGCTTCCGGCTGCTCGAAGAGGGCGAAAAACGGGCTTTCGTAGCTATGTCGGTCTTTCGCGGCGGCTGCACCGCCGAGGCGCTTACGGCGGTAGCCGGCTTCGACGCCGAAATGGAGCTAGAATCGCTACTCGACAAGTCGCTGGTATACGAGGCTCCCGGTTTTGACGACGAACCACGATACCGCTTCTCGGACCCAACGAGAGAGTTTGCCATCAGCGAACGGTCCACCATCGAGGACGATCTTGAGAAGCGCCACCGCGATTACTTCGGCCTGATCGTCGCCCAACGTGAGGAAGCGATCGCAGACTGCCACCGGCGAATAGCTGCCGACATCGACAATCTTCGTGCCGCCATGGATTGGTCGTTCCAACACGCTTCTCCCAGTGCCGCGGAGCTCGTTCTATCGTTAACAGCTTACTGGCGCGTTAGAAGCGCGTTTACGGAAGCGCGGCTTTGGCTCGATCGCGCCCGCTCGATCCAAGATTCGGACGCCGCGACGCGGGCCGATGTGACGCGATATTGCGCGTCCTTTGCGGTCATGCAGGACGATTATGAAAACGCGAGAGTATTCGCGGAAGAAGCTCTCGCCGCGTATCGCGATGGTGAGGCGGAGTTTGGAATAGGAGCGGCGTTACACACCTTGGCTGAGGTTGCGCACCGGCAAGCCCGTTTTGAGGATGCGGATCGCCTCTACGCCGAATCGTTCGAACATCTTAGCGTGGCCGATCACTCGTTTGGAATGACTTATTGTTTGAGCAACCGCGGCTTGCTGGCACGCCAACGCGGTGATTTCGATCTGGCGCGCAAGTTGTTGCAACAAGCCTCTGAGCTCGCAGTCGCGCTTGGAAACGCGAACACGACCGCTCAAATTAACATCGAACGCGCGTGGCTGGCGATTTCGGAGTCGCGACCCGATGATGCGGCCGACCTATTCGCGCAAGCGTTGAAGGCGAAGACCGATCAAAATGAGGCTCACGGCATCTGTCAAGCGCAGCTCGGTTTGGCTACTGCATACCTCATGCAGGATCGGCCCCAAGAGGCTGAGACGCTGTTTGAAATGGCGCTCCGGGGAGCTCACAAGCTGGACGCGCGCCTCTTTATTGCGGACGCCCTATACGGCAT
>DASXXU010000184.1:0-2624 GCA_036502885.1 Candidatus Tumulicola sp. | reverse complement strand
GGGTCGCCTTTAACGGGCAGTCTTTCCACTCACATATTCGCATTAGAGAATAAGGACCCGCAGGGGAGGCAGTCGCTAATCGGCGTACGGTACGTCCGTGCAACGAACGAGTTTGTTGTTATTGGCGCTGCTGCTCGTGTGCACCGCCGCAACTACGACACCGGCACCGAACCCTCCGATTTATCGGCTCGGCCAGATCGGAAACGCCGGTGTCCCGCAGCTCAATAACGAGCAGGCGTGGTGGGCTCTAAAAATCGCGAGCAACCCGTACTGGGCCCAACGCCTGGCGCACCTATGGTTCACGCCGGTGCATAGAAAGATCGCGGTTATCGGACCGTTCTACCCCCCGCTCACGGTATTTTATGACAACGGAACCGATCCACCGAACGGGAACGGATTGTACGATGTCGTCGGGGCGAATTGTGGTATCACGTTCGTTCTTCAACCGACGAGAGGACTGGACGGTCCGCTCGATCAGATGCACGTTCCTTGTTACGACGATCCGCTGCGTCAAGGCGACCCGCATTTTCCGGTAAGCTCCATCCCGCCGGATGGCCAAACGGCCGATACGAGCCGACTGCTCCGTGCTTTGCGTAGCATGACGACGTCGAAGGTTTCCCCCGATTTCTCGTTACCGTCGTGTGCCAAGATATTAGCACTGACGAACACCACGTATCCGCCGTTGCCGCACAGCCCGACCGGGAAATATTTGTACGTCGGGCGTTTCTACCAAACGCAAGACGATCAAGGCCTGGCCTACGACACCGGCTCCATCAACATTTACGCGTCGAATCAAACGCAGCCGCTGCGTACCATCATCAACGGCGGCGTTCGGGCGTTGGCGTTCGACAAATCGGAACATCTGTACGCCGCCCAACAGGGCGATTGCCGTGGCAACGGACAGGGCCAAGTGATGGTTTACGACGCCAACACCGATCGGCTGCTACGTACCGTTACGGACGGAATCAATTCGCCGCGCCAGTTAGACTTCGATTCTCACGGTAATCTTTACGTCGACAACATCAGAGGAAATATAACCATCTACGCCCCCGGCGGCACGCGCCCCGTGCGGACCATCTCGCAGGGAATCGGCACTCCAACAAAGATTGACTTCGATCGCGCCGGGAATCTGTACGTCGTAAACGAGACGCCGCCGGATATCACCGTCTACGCGCCGGGCAGCACGCACGTCATGCGCACGATTGCGCGTGCCAACTGGACCCCGTCCGATATAGCCTTCGATCGCCAAGGAAATCTGTACGTTTCCGCGGGTAGGGCGGATACCGTCACCGAGTTCGCTGCTGGAACCTCGACGGTTCGTCGAGTGATCTCAGGCGGAATGGACTTTCCCGATACCCTCACCATCGACGACAAGGGTTTTCTGTACGTCGGAAATGCGCAGGGCAATACGACGGTATACGATCTGAGTTCCGGCAAACTACTGCGAACGTTGGAGGGCGAGGCCGCTCTCTATGCGTTCGATCGCGATGGAACTGCCTACATCAGCATGTGGCGATCGGTTAAAGTCTACACGCCCGGGGGGGCCACGTTACTTCGAACCTACGACGATCAAGGCACGGCGCTAGCACTTATCCGTAAAAGCCTCATTATGCGAGCTGCGTCGCATACGAACGCGAGATCTCGCGAGCCAGCCGGCCGTGCCGTCGATCGCCCGTCACGCGAACGGCGCGCCGGTATTGTGCGGCAAGTCGCAGCGGATGCGCGCAGCGCGCCATCAGGTCGAGCGCGTCGAACATCTGGGTAGCGCCATCGCGTTTGCGGCCGCTCAACCATAACGCTTCGGCTCGAACCGCCAAAGCCACGCCGACGTGTCGCAACCGACCGAGGCGTTCCATCTCTCGAATGGCCGCAGTTGACCGCTCGATGGCGGCAGCTACGTCACGGGCGGCGAGATCGACCTCGGACTCTTGCATCAGCGTGGCTGCGTAGGCGAAGCTACCCAAAGGTGCGTACGCGCGCGCCGTCGTCACGTGATGGCGCGCTCCTACGAGCTTGCCGGCGGATAGGTATATGCTGCCTATATCGAGATGCGCCGACGCTCGCCAATCGCCGACAAGGCCAGTCGCCACCGGCTCGAGTTGCGTGGTTGCCAACTCCAGCGCCCGCTGCGTATTTCCGGTCAGCTCGTAGAGCTGACAGAGCCGTCCCAGCGCCAACGTTGCTTCGCGCGGCAACGATTGCGCGCACGCGAGAGCGTACGCCCGGTCCAACTCCTCTGCCGCGGGCCGCAAGCCGCCGACGATCCACGAGCGGGCGGTAGCGGTCCAGATCAAGGAGCGGGCCTCGACATCGCTGCGTGGCCCCGGAACGCGCGGCAGCGAAGCATATGCCTCTTCGAATAATTTCAGCGCGCCGGGCCAGTCGCCGCTTTCAAGCGTCGACTCGGCCGACACTTCGAGCGCGTCCGACAATGCGTGCGGAATCAGCGCCGCTTGTCTTCCGGCGCCGGCGCGCAGTCGCGTCAGGCGGGCACGCATCGCATCGCGAGATACCGACGCGATATCCCCCGACTGCCATGCGATCGTCGCGCTCAATCCGTCCAGTTCGGCTGACGCCTCCCGGCTCGCACCGGCGCGTTGGCGCGCGAGTTGTGCGTGTCGCGC
>DASXXU010000183.1:0-3224 GCA_036502885.1 Candidatus Tumulicola sp. | reverse complement strand
AAGTGATATTGCAAGTCGGACGTTTAGACAAGGTCAAGAACCAACAGCTTTCGATTCGCGCGCTCGCCGATCTGCGGCAACGCCGTCCGAATCATAAGTACTGTTTGGCGTTCGCCGGCGCCGGTGAGGACGAGGCGCAGTTGCGCCGCTTAGCGATTTCGCTGGGCGTTGCCGACATCGTGCGCTTTCTCGGCTATCGTGACGACGTCGACGAACTCATGCGCCGCTGCGACGCGCTCTTGGTAACGTCGCTCAACGAAGCCATGCCATTGACGATGCTCGAAGCGATGTACGCCGGCCTGGCGATCGTCTCGACGCCGTGGAACGGCGCGTCCGAGCTGCTCGAAGAGGGTAACTTTGGGCGCATCGCGCCCAGCTACGATCCGGCCGACGTGGCCGTTGCTTTGGGCGATTGGATGGAAGATCGCGTCGCGTCGATGCGCGCGGTGGATGCGGCGTACGCCGCCGCCCGCAGCCGCTTCGACATCCGTTGGACGGCGCGCCAGCACGCCGCACTGTACTCGAGGTTCCATGTCGCAACGAACTAACGGCGATTCGATCGTCGTTCGCAACGTCGCGAAGCGTTTTCCGCTGCCGAACAGCATGCGGGACCTATTCGGCGGCAAGAAGCGCTACAAATCGGTCCTGCGCGACGTTACCTTGACGGTGCGGCGCGGCGAATTGCTTGGATTGCTCGGTCCCAACGGCGTCGGCAAGACGACGTTGATGAAGATGATGGCGACCTTGACGCTGCCCGACGAGGGCTTCATCCAGATCGAAGGCATCGATATCAAGCGGCATCCGGAAAAGGCGCGCGAGCTTATCGGCTATTGCACCAGCGACGACCGCAGCTTCTACTTCCGTCTCACCGCGCGCGAGAACCTCAAGTTCTTCGGCGCGCTAGCCGGCCTGCACGGCGCTTTGCTCGAAAAACGCATCGTCGAGACGCTCGAACAGGTCGGGCTTTCGGATGCGATCGACCGCCGCTTCGGCGGTTTCTCGACCGGCATGCGCCAGCGATTGATCGTCGCGCGTGCGTTGCTGGCGGATCCGCCCATTCTGTTCTTCGACGAGCCGACGCGCGCGATCGACCCGATTCACTCCGACGAACTACGCCGCACGATTCGCGACGATCTGGTTCGCCGCGACGGCAAAACCGTAATCCTCGCTACCAACATCCTCGAAGAAGCCTGGGCGATTTGCGATCGCGTCGCGATCGTCAATCACGGCACGATCGTCGCGGTGGGTCCGCCCGCCGACCTCGATCCGGGCGTGCGCACGACGCGCTATCGTATCGAGTTTGAAGGCGAGGCACATCGCGTTGCTGCGGCGCTCGCCGCCAGCGGCTGCGAGGTAACCACCGAACACGTCAACGGCACGACGGTGTTGTTGCTCGACGGCGTGCGCGATGGTTCGCTCAACGATTTGATGCGGCTCGCCGGCGAAGCCCGCGAGCGCGTACGTTCCTTCTCGGTCGTCGATCCGTCGCCGATCGAACTCTTCAAGGCGATTACCACGCATGGCAACTAACGTTCGCAGCGCCCCGCTCTTCGGCGGGATCAGCACCTTCACCAAACTGGGTGCGATCTTCACGCGCGATGCAAAGACCGCGATATCGTATCCGGCCTACTTCCATTCGCAGTGGGTCGCGATCGCGGTCGAGGTGACGATCGCATACTATCTATCGATGATCGTTCATCCGTCGTCCGCCTTCGGCGTCAACGGACAGACCGGTAGCTACTTCACGTACTTGGTCGTCAGCTTCGCGTTCGTCACGTTCCAAAATAACGCTATCCTGAGCTTCGCCGAAACGATTCGCGAGGGACAGACGACCGGAACGCTCGAGGCCGTGCTGGCAACGCCGACGAGCCTATCGCTAATCGCGCTGGGTACCGGGTTGTGGTCGTTCGCGCTCACGCTGACGCGCGTCATCTTCTACTTCGTGCTGGCGATGTTCTTCGGTCTCAACCTGCACCACACGAACTGGCTCACCGCCATCGTGTTCTTGCTGTTGACGATCGTTGCGGTCTCGCCGATCGGCGTGTTTGCCGCGGCCGCCACCATGGTCTTCAAGAAGACGCAGCCGCTGGCGTTTGCCGTCAATAGCGCGACGAGCTTGTTCGGCGGCGTGTATCTCCCGCTTACGAAGATGCCGCTCGTGCTCCAAGCCGTCGGCTGGATGTTGCCGATCACGCACGCGCTCAACGGCGTGCGCGGCGCGATCTACGGCGCAGCGCGGTGGGATCTCCGCTACGAAGCGTTGTGGATGATCGGTTTGACCATCGTTTTACTTCCCGCGTCGTTGTGGGTGTTCGCCCGTACCGTCCAACGCGGACGGCACGACGGAACGCTCAGTCAGTACTAGGATCGAGGAAACAGTATGTACCGTTTGATTATTGCAGCCGCCCTTTCCGTTTTGTTTGCCGTCGCGCAAGCGCCGGCACTCGCCGCTACGCCGAGCTCGTACGTTATCCATCCAGGTGACGTGCTGGCGGTATCGGTGTACGGCGAAACCACGCTTTCGCAAAGCGTCACCGTGCTGCCCGACGGTTCCGCCGACCTGCCACTGATCGGACGCGTTCGTTTCGGCGGTTTGACGACCGACGGGTCGGAACGGATGCTCGCGCAAAAGTTAGCCGCGTACATTCGCAAGCCGATGGTGACCGTTGAAGTCACCACGCAAGGACAGATCAACGTGTTGATGCTCGGCGACGTCAAGGCGCCCGGCAAGTACTCGCTGCGCTCGGGCGGCAAGCTTTCCGACGCGATCGCCGCGGCAGGTGGCTTGGACTCGACGCTGGTCGGCCCGCTCCCGGTGGCGCGCGTGCAGAGCGGTAGTGGTTCCACACAAACGGCATCGCTCGAAAAATTGCTGCGCGAAGGCGACACGAGCCAAGACTACGCCCTGGCCGATAACTCGGTGGTGTACGTACAGTCGCGCGATCCGATCGCGATCGAAATCGTTGGGGCGGTCGACCACCCGGGCGACGTCGAGCTACACGCCGGCGACCGGTTGAGCGTCGCGATCGCCAAAGCCGGCAACAGCGTCAACGCGCAAGCCGACCTGAACCACATTTTCATCACCCGCACGACGCCGGCCGGCACGACCTCGCAGGAAATCAACCTATACGACGCCCTGCAGCACGGACAATTGGCGTCCGATCCGCGTTTACAGAACGGGGACGTCGTGTACGTTCCGCAAGCGAAAAAACCCAGCGCGAACC
>DASXXU010000182.1:0-4458 GCA_036502885.1 Candidatus Tumulicola sp. | reverse complement strand
AGCTGATCGCAAAAAATGCGAAACCCCATAGGAACGCGCTCAGGGCTTCGCGCCGCCAACCTTCCATTTCGAAGCGTAGCTCGGCGAGCTTGTGCGAGCAATATCGTTGGATAGCAAATTCCACGCGCGCTTGTGTTTGCGACGATACCTCTTCGGAGGGTAAGAGAATACGGAGTTGCATCGTCGCGAGGTCCGAAGTTAGATTTGGGAACCTGGTGATCTGCGGAATGCTTTGAAGTGCATCGGCATCGTCCGCGAACGGGTCGAACTCGCGTTCCGAGAATAGATCGCGCAAATTCGGCACCCGAACCGTCAGTTCGGTCGAGGAACTACTGGCCGTCATATCCATTCGACGACCTTGCCAAGCAAGACGACCGTCGCCTGCTTCGATAAGCAGATACCCGTGTCCAACGTCCCTGAAAGCGAATCCCGGCGCCGTCAGCCGCGTATAGGGAGGGTGACGAGATCGTTTTGTGTTGCCCTCGCGGGCCTCGCGCTGACAGCACCGCTTTTGGCGGTCGACCCGGCGCCGCCGTCGGCAGAGCAGTTCTACGCTCGCGCGGTCACCCAAATGCGCAGCCACCCGGATCCGGCGTTCGCGACCTACGATGCGTCGATCGGCGGACTAAATTGTACCGCGGAAAAGACCGGTTTTGATTGTACGCTAGGCAAGAGCACGGCTCAATCCGAAGCGCCGTTTTCGATCGATCTCCGGCAAAGCGATGGACGCGTCGCGTTACATCGAGATGGCCGGACTTCCGTTTTCGGGGATTCGGCGTTTCTGAATGCAACATGGCCTGGCGTCGATGCGCTCATTCGGCGCGGGTTCACCGGCATGGGAAACTCGGCGCCTTCGACGCCCGCACCGCCCCAGCCGGGCCAAACGCCATCATCGCTTCCGGTGATTGCGGTCGTCTCAACGTTATCGGTTGCGAATTACAATGTCTACGACGCCGGTTCGGCGACATGCGCCAACGGCAACGATGGCCACGCGCTCCGACTGGTCGCGCGACGCGACCCCTTGCGCTATCCGTTGACCGGCGCGACGGTCGATTTGCACACGGGCGACCTGTGCGCGATACGCTTCAATGCCAACGTAAACGCGGCCGGCGGGTTGGTCGGCGCAACCAGCGGCGCGCAACTCGATATCGGTAAAGTTGGCGGTTACGACGTCGTAACGAACGAGCGGTTCGTCATCGATCTGCGCGCCGTAGGCATCGCCGTCAAACACCTCGACATCCGGGTGGCGTTCTCGAATTTCACTTTTCCAAAATCGATCGCGCCACCAGTTTTCGTCACCCCGAAGCCTTAGCAGGCTTGACTGACTTGTGATCCCGCGTAGATCTCGATGACGCCGAATCCCGCGCCGGTAATCGTTGTGTCGCTGAAAAGATTTCCGAGGTTCGGAAAGATGCCGCCATTCGGTCCTTGCGTGGCGACGCTATAACACGGCGGAAAACGTAATATCAGATGGCCGACCCCAACGATGCCGTACGCGGTATAGCTATTGCCAGCCACGATTGCTTCGGACGTCAGTCCCCCATTCGATTGCGTTCTTTTTCCGAAATGCGTTCCGCGATGAAAATGCAAGTTGATATAGACCATCGTCGCACCTGACTCGCCGAGTTGCGGTTCGTCGTACAGGTTCTCGGAACTGGTGCGAATGGTGAGCTTGGCCGAGCGGTCGACGCGCGGATATTGCATCGAGCCTCCGAATCCAGCGAACGCCGGAATGCACAGGGAGCCGCCGGTTCTCTTCAGTCTGGCGGTTAACTCCCCATAGTTATGGGTTGTATGTTGCCCGTCGCAGGAAGGCACCGAAGTCAATGCGGGTCTAACCGTTTCGGGTGCGAGCGCCGCCCCGTTGGTCGCGAGCTGCGACCCGCTACAGCCGGCAAGTAGAACAATTACGCACGCGCCAAAAAATTGACGCCAAGGAATAAGTGTCATCATCGTGCTCCTTGCCCGGCCATTCGAGGAGTTTTACGTTTAAACTCCTGGTGAGCGGGGCACTCGAAACGCGAGGAATCAAGATGAGCAAGCAGACCGCAATGCCCGAGGTCGTCTCGCGAGAAGCCTGGCAAAGCCAAGTCGAGAATCTCCGCATTGTCGAAAAAGCCCACACGCGCGCCGGCGACGCGATCGCGGCCGCGCGCCGGCGTTTGCCGATGGTTGAGGTGGACGCAACGACCGAACTCATCGGTCCGAACGGCCCGCTAACTCTGCTCGACGTGTTTGACGGTCGAGAGCAGCTAATCGCCTACTATCACATGTGGTATACGGGCGAGCCGGCGCCGGAACAATGCGAGGGATGTACGTTTTGCAACGGTCAGGTGCGCGAGTTAGCGTATTTGAACGCCCGCGACATCACGTACGCGACGCTCTGTTGGGGTCCGTACGATGAAAGCAATCGGTATCGCGAGTTCATGGGTTGGGACGTGCCGTGGTACTCGGTCGGGTCTTCCGGCGACGTATTGCGTGCGGGACGTCAGGAAAATCATTTCATGCTGGTATGTTACTTGCGGCGTGGAGACCGCGTCTACGAAACGTACTGGACCAGCGGACGCGGCGCGGAGATCATGACACCGACGCTCGGCTTACTGGATGCTACCGTTTACGGGCGCCAAGAAGCGTGGGAAGATTCGCCCGAGGGCTGGCCGCAGCCGGACTACACATGGCGCGAAGACGGGCGGCCGACCGCGCAGTGGCCGCGCATCAAGGCCGGCCGCGGCGACAAGTTAACCTGATGTTGTACGATCACATCGATTTGCGGGTGAGCGATCTCGGGAAAGTGCGCGGATTATACGACGCACTGCTCGCTGCAATGGGCTTCTCGCGCGTCGATGAGGATGGGAAGAACGTTAACTATTATCTGGAAGGCGACGATCGAGCACAGCCGTTTTTCGGGTTGATGACCGATCCGGCGCATTCGCGCAACGGAACGCGAATTGCATTTCGCGCCGCAACTCGCGCCGACGTAGACCGTCTCGCCGGGATCGCGCTCGCAGCAGGCGCCGGCGCGTTTGAAGCGCCGGAAGATTACGGATCGCCGCGATACTACGCGGCGTTTTTCGAAGATGCCGATGGTAACAAGCTGGAGATCTGCTTTAGGGAATGAACGCGGCTTAGCCGACACGCTTAACCGCCGGCGGGGTCCAGGAGCCGTCTAGCGCCGCAACCTTCGGCCAGTATGCGCGAATGTAGAGGGAAAAATCGCCGCTCGGAGCCGGCAGCCAGTTCGCTCGTTGCGCGGCGTCGGCCGGCGCCTCCGGCTGGACGCAGATCGTGAGCGAACCGTCGGCAGCGAACGACAGATCCTTGTTTTTGGTGCCGACCGAGAAGCGATCGATCGCGTTGGCCACAAAGAAGTGATGATCGTTGTAGATCGAAAGCGACCAGAAGCCGTTTACCGGCGGGAGACCGCCCTTCGCAAACGTCACGGTGTAACGATTGTCGCTGCTAAGGCGTGCTCCCGATGCATCGAGATCCTGATAGAAGTACTTCGTCTCGTCCGGGGAGTTCACCAAAATGTTTGATTTCGCGACCGCGGTACGGGTGAAGTAATCGGCGCCAAACGCCGACTCATTCGAGATCGTGCTCCAGTAATGCGGGAGCTGATGGCCGTAGTTGCGGAACTGAAATAATGGGTTCACGAGCGTGGCTTCGGCATCTTTGGCTGCGTCGATCATCGTCTGCTTCAGTTGAGGATTGTTTTGGGCGGCAGCCAGGACGGCTAACACCTGAGCGTAGCGCGTTTCTTCACCCGGCAACGGCGGCGCGTCGGCCAACACCGCCGGGAGCTCGTCAAAAAACCTCTCCGGCAAAACCCAACGCGTTTCTTCCTCGCCACTAGGCTCGCCGGGCACTTTTGGTAACCGGCTCCAATCGATGCTCTTCATCCTTCCATCGTATTCCGCGAGCGGGTACATGAGGATGCCGGTCAACACACCCTGGATTGCACGTTTATCTTCAGTGGTGTCGTCCTGGAAGATCCGCGGAGCGATTAGCGCGGTATTGCTCGAAGCGCGGAACACTTCGACGATGCCCTGCGGCACCTCACCGTGCCAGTTCGGCCCGACGATGAGGTAGAAGCCGCTGGTCGTGCCGTGCATCTTTCCGAGTTTTACGAAGCTATCGGTCCGCAGATCGACGATCTGATAGACCCAGAATCGTTCGCCGAAGTCCGGCACCTGAACGACGACCGGCGAAACGTCGAGGGCAAGGATGCCCAGTCCATAGACTACGTCTTGATTCGGGCACGCGACCTGGCGTTCTTCGGGATCGACGTAATCGTAGAGCATCGTCAGCGTATTCAGCGGCGCTTCGAGGAGCGGTCCGACGTATCGATGTTCGGTCATTTGTGAGAACGCGAGGCGCCGGTTGTACACGTTAACTAGCGGCCACACCCAAAAGAACGCATCGCGTGCGACGTGTGCTGCATACGCTTCGGTGATCTTT
>DASXXU010000181.1:0-6503 GCA_036502885.1 Candidatus Tumulicola sp. | reverse complement strand
CGTTAAATCCGTAAAAGTAGTCGAAGCCGAGCCCGTTGACCCATCGATCGAACGGACCGGCTGCGCTAGTTTCCCAGGTCGGCGTGTTGTGGTTCTTGCCGATCCACGCGGTCATGTAGCCGTTTTGACGCAGCACTTCGCCCGCGGTGCCGCAGCTACGCGGCAAAATACATGTGTAGCCATCGTAGCCGGTGGCCAGTTCGGTAATACCGGCGAATGACGTCGAGTGATGATTGCGTCCGGTTATCAGTGCGGCGCGCGTCGGACTGCACAGAGCGGTCGTGTGGAAACGGTTGTAGCGGATGCCCTCGGCGGCCAACTTGTCCATCGTCGGCGACGGAACGCCCCCGCCGAACGTTCCGAACTGTCCGAATCCAACGTCGTCGATCAAGATCAGCAGAACGTTTGGAGCGCCCTTCGGCGCTTCCACCGGCTTCGGGAATTGCGCCGGGTCGGAATCGAGATACGTGCGCCCGACCTCGCCGGGAAAATGGAAGTCGGGGCGCGGCAGAATCTCCGGCGTCCCCACATGTACCGTTTCAGTCGACATGATCGAATTGTATCGCGAAGCTCTTGGGTCTAGCGGTTGGGGCGTCCTAGACAGCGCGGGCGGTTAGAGACCTGTGGCGACCGACACCTTAGACCAGGCGCGTTGCGCGGCCGGGCTCAAACTATCCATGTTCTTGACGAACAGCGCGATTTGCCACATCTGCGTTTCGGATAGCGACCCGCCGAACGACGGCATGCCCGTCCATCGGATTCCGTGCTTGACTTTCCAAAAGGTTGCCCAGTCGGCGTCGTCTTCGACCCCGTGTTCGGCAAACTGCGGGGCGTGCTGATATAGCCCCTTCGCAATGTTGGTCGGGTTGCCGCTGCTATCGCCGTGGCAAACCGCGCAGTTTTGCGAATAGAGCTTAACGCCGGCTAACACGTTGGCATCCGTCAACGGCAATGGGTTGTTGACCTTTGGTACGTGCTGCATCGTCGCACGCAGCGAGGAGCGTGCCGCCCATTTTTCCATACCGTTCGGGTCGGAGTCCGCATTGGCCGGTACCAGGCCCAACCTCAGCACGACGTACCCGCCAATGCCGATGACGACCAGCGTCAGCGCGACGCCGGCCACGATCCCCTTTAACACCTTGTGCTCCCCGTGAAGTAACAACGCTCCTGCTTTATTGTATCGCGCACTCGAGGTGTAAATCTTGCCGCCTCTTGACTTAGCGGGAGTTTACGGCGGTAGCGGGATCCAAGTAGATGCGTTCGTCTCGACCTGCCAACGTTCGCCGTTGCGGCTCCGATAGGTGCCACCGCCGTTGCATCCGCCGCCGGCGCCGATCGCGCGCGCGCACATGTCGACCCGCACGAAGCCATTCTTATACTGCATGTGCTGGTCGACGCAGGCGGTAAGAAACTTCGGATACGAAGACTGGCCCCAATCGGAACGCAGCACCACGATCCAATCGGCGATCTGTTGGTCGCGCGTCACCGCCTTGTAGACCGTGCAGTCGGAGATGCCGAAAATGAGCGGAGATTTCGCGGCGCCACGATCGACGCGAACTACATCGACAAAGCGCTGCTGATCCTTCGACGATAACTCGTACGGGGTTCTGGCCGCGCAGCCGGCCAAGAGAACCAACAGCAACGCGAAACGCAACTCAGCCTCCTCGCGCCAAAATCAACAATTCCAAAGCGCCGGCATCCAACAGCTGTCGCGCAAACGTCCGGCGCGCAAACATGCCCGGGCGGCGTCGGGTTCCGGCGACGACCACGATCGTTTCGGGTACGGCTCGCGCGATTTCGATCACGCGGCGCGGTGCGTCCGCATACGCTTCCTCGATCCATTCAACGTTGGTCTTACGCGTCTCGGCTCGCACGGCCGAAACGACCGATGGATCGGGTGGATTTTTGGGATCGGTAATGTGTACGATCGTAAACTCGATAGCCAGTCGTGCCGCGAGGCGTCCGGCCCGCGAGATCAGCGGCACTTCTAGCGAGTTTGGCCCCAGCGATAACACGATTCGGTCGAACGGCGACGCCACCGACTCGCGCCGTCCGTGCAACGCCTCTCGCAGCGCCAGCTCGCGAAGTTCGACCAGGTGCTCGACCCGAAAAAAGTTCTCCAGCGCCTTATCGATGCGTTCGGCCGGATAAATCTTGCCGTCGCGCAAACGCTGTCGCAAGGCTTCCGGCGTAATATCGATCGACACGATCTCGTCGGCCAGGGAAAGAATTCCATCGGGCAGCGTTTCGCGCACGACCGCGCCGGTACGCCGGCGGACCGCATCGGCCAATCCTTCGAGATGTTGCACGTTGAGCGTCGTGATGACGTCGATACCGGCGCGCAGCACGGAAAGCACGTCGAAGAACCGTTTGGGTGCGACCGAGCCGGGCGCGTTGGTATGCGCCAACTCGTCGATCAATGCGACTTGCGGCTTACGTGCGATCAACGCGTCGCGATCCAACTCGTGGTAGATGATGCCTTCGGATGTGACGACGCGCGGCGGCAGCACTTTTAGACCTTGTAAGAGCGCGGCGGTTTCGGCTCTTCCGTGCGTTTCGACGAAGCCCGCGACAACGTCGACACCTTCCTCTTGCAACTGGTGCGCGCGGTCGAGCATCGCGAACGTCTTGCCGGAGCCGGCGGCCGGCCCCAAATAGACGCTCAAGCGCCCGTATCCAACGCGCATACGATCGGCCGCCGAGTTGGAATACGGCGAAAGCGCTGCGTTGGACCCGAGATGCGCCTGGTCGGGCGCGCCGATGAACAAATCGTAGGACAGCGGCTGGTTTGCCAAACGCGACGCGTCCTTGCCGGAGGGCAGCGCTACCAACGCCGCACGCAGCTTGTCGAACGCCGCCACCGGCATCTCGCGCAACACCTCGCCATCGACTTCGCGGGCGACGGTCTCGAGGGCCGAACGATCCGCTCCACCGACGGGAACGATCTCCAACTCGAGATCCTGCGCGTGCGCGATGGCCGATGTCCGCCGTAAAAACGCCGACGGATCGTGACCCGGGTACACCAACGCGGTTGCAAAGGCGTTTCCGGACGCCTTTAGCGTCGGTAGTGTTAAACGATCGACGCTGCGCAACAACAACTCGCGCAAACTTGCCAGCGTGCGCTCTTCGAAAACGCCACCCAACGCACGGTCGATATCGCGCTCGTCGACGACTTTGCCGGCCTTGACGCGGCCGCGCAACAATCGCGGCGAGACGTCGAGCGCTACCACCTCATCGGCCGATTTCAAAAACGACATCGGCACGATCTCGCGGACCGGATAACCGAGCAGCGATTCGACCGTCGCCGCAACCGATTCCAAATGCGCGACGTTCAACGCGCCGATCACGCCAATGCCGGCTTCGCGCAGGGCCGACGCATCTTGCCAGCGCTTGACGTGCGCGCCGCCGGGAAGATTCTCGTGTGCCAATTCGTCGAGCAACACCACCTCTGGGCGATCGCGCAACGCGGCTTCGTAATCGAAATCCAAGAACTCGGCGCCGTTGACGAGCACCCGGCGCTGCGACACGCGCGGCAAGCCTTCGGCGAGTTCTTCAAGATCGAGCCGGCCCTTGGTCTCGATCCAGCCGATCGCCACGCGTTTGCCGTCGGCCTGGAGTCGCCGTCCTTCGTTTAGGAGGCGTCGCGTTTTGCCGGCGCCCGGCGCGGCTGCGACGTACACGACCAATCTCGGACGGCCACCGATTTCGGCCAGCAGCTGTTCGGCCCTAAGGCTACGCTCCACGCTCGCCACGTTCTGCGCGCGGCATGGCAGCCCCGCACCGTTCGAGAAGGGCAAACGCGTGGGCCTAAGCTTGCTCTGCTACGCGCTGCTGATCGTGTTGTCGATTATCGACCTCGTCACGCCGCAGTCGTTCGTCTCGGCCATTCTGTTCAACGGACCGATTGCGCTCAGTGGGCTCGCGCTGCGTCCGAAGTTAACGATGTGGTTGACCGTCGTGGCGCAAGTCCTCAACATCGTCGCCGGTTACGTCGACGGCGCGCGCGAAGGATTTCGCTGGGACGGCATCGCCGTCGGCGACCGCCTGCTGGCCGCGGCCTCGTTCGCGCTCGTTGCATATCTCACGCTGCTGGCGCAACGTCTGGCGCGTGAAGCCGGTGAATCCAGCGGCCGCGCAAGACAAGTCGCGGTCGAACGCACTTTGCGCTCCGCAACCGGCCGCGTTCGCGAAACGCTTAACTTCGATTTAGTGCGCCGTTCGATCCTGAGCGAGACCAACGAACTGCTCGGAGCTTCATCCGCGCGCTTGATCGTTACCGACCGGCCCGGCGAAGCGCCGTTAATCATTCGCCTCGACGCGGGCGGCGAAGCTTCGTACGTCCGCGCGCCGTTGTCGCCCGATTTGGCCTCGTTGGCCGCCAAGGCACGCGAGGATGGAACGGTGGTGCACGTAACGGTCGCCGACGCCGTCGGCCGGTTGCGGCTCGAGGCGTTGGAAGCCGGCGAAGCGTTCGCCGGTGAAATTCCGGCGCAACACGCCGATGCCGCACACGTTTTGGTGGCGATCGCCGCGCCCGGCGACCACTTCGCCGACGGATCGTTGACGGTCATGTCTGATTTCGTGGAGCAAGCCGCGGTAGCGTTGGAGCAGGCGTACGTATTCACCGAGCTCGGCCGGCGAAACGAGGAGATCGCGCAAAGCCGAAACGAGATCGCGCGAACCACCGACGTCATACGGGACATGATTTACACGCTGGCGCACGATCTGCGGACACCGCTCGTCGCGGCCGGGGTTACCATGAAACAGGCGATCGATGGCGCCTTTGGCGAGTTACCGGAGCGCTATCGCGACGTTCTGCGCGCTTCCCGCGCATCCAACGAAGAAGCGCGCAGGATCGTCGAAACCTTGCTGCTGGTCGCGCGCTACGAAACCGGTGAGGAATCGCGCGTCAACGAACGTGTCGATTGCGAAGCGCTGATCGAAACCGCGATCGAAGAGCTCGATCCGCTGGCCCGCTCGAACGGCGTGACGCTGCGCTCCGAGTTGCGCGACCGCCCGTTGACGGTTATCGGCGACGTGCACGAAATTCGTCGCGCTTTGCTCAACCTGGTCGCAAATGCGATTGCGGCCACACCGCGAAACGGCACGGTCGTGGTGAGCGGGTATACCGAAGGGTCGAGCGCCGTGCTCGAGGTCACCGATGATGGCTACGGCGTGTCGCCGGACCGGCGCTCGTCGTTGTTCGAGCGATTCGGCGGGACACGCGGCGCCGTCTCGAGCGGTTTGGGACTATACATCGTTCGGCGCATAGCCGAAAAGCACAACGGCAGCGTGACGTATCGTCCGCGCGCACCACAGGGAAGCGTTTTTACGTTTCGACTTCCACAGGCGCCGGCATGAACGAGGCCGCTTCACGACCGACGGTCGTCATCGTAGAAGACCACGCGCTGACGCGCGCCGGCTTGCGTGCCGCGCTCGAAACCGCTTGCGACGTTATTGGCGAAGCCGCCGATGGACCGATTGGGTTGGAGACGATCGAGCGAAAGAAACCGGCGGTAGCGGTCGTCGATATCGGTTTGCCGGGTTTCGACGGCATCGAGCTGACGCGCCGAATTCGTGAAGCGCAAGCGCCGACGCGCGTTGTGGTGGTAACGATGGTCGACGCTCCCGACGAGGTGCTTGCGGCGCTAGCGGCTGGGGCCGACGCCTATTGCGTCAAGACCTCCGATCCGGAACGCATCATCGACGCGGTTATCGTTGCAGCGCAAGGTGGTGCGTATTTCGATCCGCAGATCGCGCAGATCGTGCTGTCGCGTTTTGCCGCCCGTCAAGTTCCGAACGAAACGCGCGAATCGCCGCTAACGCCGCGCGAAACCGACGTCCTTCGCCTCATCGCCGAAGGCCGCAGCAACACCGAGATCGCCGAACGGCTGTATATTGGTTACGGAACGGTCAAGGGCCACATTCGCGATATCCTAGAAAAGCTTTCGGCCGCAGATCGCACGCAAGCCGCCGTTACCGCGCTCCGGAAAGGCTATATCTGAGGCGAAGCCGCGCTAGCGGACAAGCGAGACTATCGCGAAAACGCCAAGAAGACAGACCGCGAGGCCACCCCAGAGAGCTATTGCCGGCAATCGATTCGATCCCGAGATCGCCACCGAGACGATTTGTATTTGCAGCCATCCCATAAACGCGACGATCCAGCAGCCGACCAACATCATCCGTTGAGAGCCGCCGGATAGATACGTAAACGCGTACGTCACACCGATAAAAATCTGTAAGGCGACGATTAGCCAGACGGCCGGGCGCGGTCCGGTTCCATCGACTCGACCGCTGAAGCCAAAGTGCAACGGGACGCGTTCGGGCAACTCGCGATAGCGGAGCCCGGTATAGGCAACCGTTCCGGCAATGATCCCGACGCACAGGGCCACTGCAGCGTTTATCACTCAGGTGAGTATACTCTAAAGCGCCCCGGAGGTTACGACCAAAGTGTGGGTCGGTTGTGTGGGTTGCGTGTGGCGAGTTCCGCCGCCGCGCGTGAT
>DASXXU010000180.1:0-2490 GCA_036502885.1 Candidatus Tumulicola sp. | reverse complement strand
GCTTGGATGAGCCGCTCGCTCGCGCGGGTGCGACTCAGTGCTGCGACGCCATAAGATCCGTAGAAGTAATAGATCGCGCGGATACACGACATCACATCGGCTCGCAAAACTTCGGCATCCTGCGGTTGCGTAACGTCCACCGCGGTCGCGATGTATTGCGAGTAACGGCTCGAGCCGACGACGTCCTGTAGGCGCCGGCGCCACGACGGCAGGGTCGCGCGAAGTTGCTCGCCCGATAGCACCGCCGCAACGCATAACTCCGCCATCGCAAGGTCAGACCACCACAACAGCTCCGGCGATTTTTGCAGTTTGTCTTCGAGCACCGCAATCTCCGCATCGCTCGTGGATGCGGCGGTCGATGCCGGGCGCATCAGGTGATAGTTGTCGATGATGCTGCGCAATTCGTCGAGCGCTTGTTGCGGAAGCTTCGCTCGCGGCGCTAGAAACGACCACGACTTCATAGCCATGCTCTTCTCCTGTCCTTGCTCGCTAGGCTACCGCACAAAAGCGGCGCTGGCAAGCGTCGCGGCTTAAGCAGGGTTACGGCGCAGATCCACGCCGTCGGATTCGAGCTCCGAGCGAAGCGTGGCCGGATCGACGCGAGCCACCATCGTGTTCGACCGCACGGCCATCGACGCTGCGGTCCCAGCGGCTTGTCCGAGCGTCATCACGGTGGGCGTAAGGCGCGTCGACGCGAGCGCCTCGTGTGTCGTCGAAATGCAGCGTCCGGCGACGAGCAACTGCTCGCGATTCACCGGCAGCATGCAACGAAACGGAATCTCATAGCTCGCACCGGGCGCGAGCCGCTTCGTGACCGTTCCCGAGCCGGACGGATTGTGAACGTCGATCGGATAGGCGCTTCGCGCGACCGCATCCTCGAAGGTACGTGCGTTCAACACGTCATCGGCGGTCAGGGTGTAGCGACCGACGATACGGCGCGATTCCCGAATGCCGATTTGCGTACCGGTAGCGGCGATGCGTGCATTCGCAAATCCCGGAACGCGCGTGCGGAAAAATTCGAGCAGTTGCATCGTTTGGAGACGCGCTTCGACTTCGGCGCGGGTAAGATCGTCGGGGTCGAGCGGGTTGACGTTGACCACGCGGGTCATGTTGACGATCACCTCGTCGTCATACGGCGACGCAAAGATCGAAACGAGTTCGCGTGGGACGTCGACGACGTTTTCTTTTACGGCGGCCTGCCAGATTTCGTTCAGTCCGGCGACCGCTGTGAGCGCGGAAGCGTTTCGCTGCTCGGGCGCGAGCGACGTACGCATTTGGTCGGGATGTTCGCGCACGTAGCGCGCGAGCTCGTTCATATCGACGTGGCTCAAGCGGAACATCAGACTCGCGGGCTGCACGCGACCCCGTTCATCGCCTTGCTGCGTCGGCACGCCGGCCGAATGTGCAACCAGCGCGTCGGCGGTAGCATCGATGGTTACCGTTGCTTCGTATCGACGCGTTCCAGCGACGGTCGCAAACGTCGCCCCGGTCACGCCGTCGCCAACGGTTTGCGCGGACAGAAAGTACGCGTGCAGCAACAACTCAACACCCGCTTCACGCATCATCTCGAATAGCAGCGCTTTATGCACCTCCGGATCGAACGGCGTAATCGTTGCGACGTAATCCGATGAGTCCGCGACGTGTCCGGGCGACGCACCCTTGGCCATCAGCCGCTCGACGATTTCTTGCGCGATACCGCCGACGATCCGATCCGAGCCCGAGTGAAACGTCATCCACGGACCAACCATTGCCGCTGTGGCCGTGCCGCCAAGAAAGCCGTAGCGCTCGACCAGCAAGGTTCGCGCCCCGTGGCGGGACGCAGCAATGGCGGCGGCACAACCCGCGTTGCCGCCACCGACTACGAGGACGTCGATTTCCCGCACGCCGGCGGTTTTCGGCGATGGAATGGCCGCGCCTGGGCGAATCATTGTCATGGTGCAGACGATCGACCCAGTCATCGGCAGCGACGAGCGAAACCTTGGGATGTCTGCCCAGCTATCCGCGATTTTCGGTGGTATGTTCGTCCCGTTCGGAAATCTCGTTTTACCGCTCGTTATCTATCTAACGAGCCGCGACAAACGGCCCTTTGCGACGCAACATGCGAAGGCGACGCTCAATTTTCAAATCGCCATTACCATCGTCACGTTTTCGATTCTTGCCACTGGCATATCGCTTTTCGCCGTTATGTTTGCCACGGCTCTCGCGACGCCCGGATCGAGCATGAAAAGCCCAATATGCTCCTTTGCGTTTGGATCGTACGCCGTTACCATCTTGACCGGCTTCGTGATTGGAGTTTGGGCGACCGTGTATACGATCCGTGGCGCGATAGCGGCCCACAGGGGCTCGCCGTATCGTTACCCGCTGACCTTCGACTTTGTAAAATAGTATGAGCGATGTCGTGCGACCGTTTAAGCCCGACGATAGTGCGGATTGGGCCGCGATGCGCAAGGCGCTCTGGCCCGACGCCGAAATCGATGAGCTGCGGCGAGA
>DASXXU010000179.1:0-13746 GCA_036502885.1 Candidatus Tumulicola sp. | reverse complement strand
GGATAGCCGCGAGGTCGCGCGCATCATGGTCGACGCGCTTGCCGATATCGAAACGCGCGCCCGCACCGAAGCGCTGCGCGGTCGCGTCGGGGAATTGACGGATCGTTTCGGCGTTCCCTAAGGCCGCCGAAACGATTTCGTTTTTTAAAGCTCGATCGAGTAGACGGTTCCAAATCCGGAGCCGCCGTTTTTGGCGGTGCCGAGTAACTTGTTCTTGACCGCGATGAGGCTGGCCGACGGATTCGCGCCGTCTGCGCCGTTGGTAAAACTGTGCAGCACGGTTTCGGATCCCGTAGCGTCCATCTGGAACACCGTCCCGAAGTCGTCGCTTCCGCCCGCGTACGTCGTTCCGTAAAGCATGGTGCCGATCGCAAGTATCCCGGCTTCGGGATCGGCTCCGTCGGGGGCGCCCGTGAACTTGTGAATCACGCGCTCTTTACCCGAATGGGCGATCTCGAAGACGGTACCGTGGTTGCGATTTCCGCCTCCCGAGGAGGTGGTGCCGTACAGCGTCCCGCGCACGACGATGACGCCGGCCGACGGATTAGCTCCGTCCGACCCACCTTTGAATGCATGCACGACGCTTTCCGCGCCCGAGGAGTCGACTTTATACACGGTTCCGCATCCCCGGAAGTTGCATGCCGAACCGCCTCCCAGAAACGTCGTTCCGTAAAAAGATCCGTGCGAGTACGTTAGATTCGCCGACGGCGTCGAACCATCGGATCCGCCTTGGAAACGATAAATCACCGTCTCCGAGCCCGACGAATCGATTTTGAAAATCGTCCCGCATCCGGCGTTCGAGTTGCAGTTCGATCCACCACCGCCGAGCGTCGTGCCGTAGAGCGTCCCGCCTACGTTTAGCAGCCCCGACGCCGGCGAAGCTCCGTCGCTGCTTCCCATGAAGCTGTATGCCGCGTGCTCGCTGCCGGCTTTCGTCGAGGTAAACACCGTGCCGTTTCCGGTCGCTCCGCCGTTCGGGGTGGTTCCGTACAGAACGCCTTTCATCGCGAGCAAGCCCGCTTGCGGAAATTCGCCATCGGGCGAACCGGTGAAGCTGTACAACACCTTCTCGGATCCGCCGAGTCCCATTTTGAAGATCGCGCCGTTTCCGTTGGCGTTTGCGTTTCCGCCTTGCGAGGTCGTGCCGTACAACTCGCCGCCCACGCGGACGAGCGGCGCCAACGGGTACGCCCCATCCGGCGCTCCCTTGAAGCTGTAGAGCGCGGTGAATGCATGGCTGGAGGCGGCTCGCGAGTTGGCGGTCTGCGAGGCGCTTCCTGGGATCGCGCTGGGCAAGCTGCCGGCGTTCGAGCACGCTGCGAGCGACGCACCCAATGCAAAGACTCCGAGCCATCGTGCGTTCATATCGTTCCTCCTGAAGTAGCGTTGGCGGGTAACGAGCTTCGGCGCAACGTACCGGACGTTGATGAATAAATCGTGAAAGCGGAGGGTGTCAACGCGTTTCTCCTAAAGAGCCCGAGCGATGCGCCCCGGCTGGGACGAATACTTCATGGATATTGCGCGCACGGTAAGTACGCGGTCGACCTGCCCCCGTGCAGCGGTCGGCTGTGTGTTGGTGCGCGATCACCGTATTTTGACGACCGGCTACAACGGCGCGCCGCGCGGCGTCGCGCATTGTACCGAGGTCGGCTGCACGATGGTCGACGATCACTGCGCGCGTGCCACACACGCCGAAGCGAATGCGGTAGTACAGGGGGCGTTGCATGGCGTCAGCCTCGAGGGCGCGACGGCATATTGTACGCATCAGCCGTGTTCCAACTGTTCGAAGCTCTTGATTAGCGCGGGCGTCGTGAAGATCGTCTATGATGGCGCGTATCCGGATGCGGTGTCCGGAATGCTGCTGGGTGAAGCCGGCGTTGCGATCGTACCGTACGCTTCGCTGGAGAAGGCGCGCTGATGAACGGATCTACGTGGACGGCGGCGGTTATCTACGCGATCACTTTTGGAATTGCCGTCGTGATTACCGCCGCGGCGACGCCACTGATCGTGCGGCTCGCGCGGCATCTCGGCGTGCTCGACACCAAAGACGAAGAGCGTCGCGTACACGAAGTACCCACCCCGCGAATCGGCGGGGTCGCGGTCTTTTTTGGATTTGCTTGCGCGCTCTTCGCTGTGCTCGGGTTCGCATTGGCGTCGCCGCTGGCACTGTTGCCTTCGGCAGCGCATCTTACCGCCGCTCATCAAATCGAATTGTTGACCGATCGCTTCGCGAGCGTGCACCAGTTGGTCGGGCTGCTGTTCGGCAGCCTCTTGATTTTAGCGGTAGGCATTTGGGACGACGTGATCGGCATGCGGCCGCGCATAAAACTCGTGGCGCAAGTCCTCGTCGCAACGATTTCACTGTTCTACGGCTTCGTTATCCCTGGGGTTACGAATCCGTTCGTCCACGACCCGAACTCGAACTGGATCGAGTTTCCGTTGTGGGTCGGCATACCGTTCACGCTCCTCTGGTACGTCGGGATGATGAACGCGATCAATTTCATCGACGGTCTCGATGGCTTGCTATCGGGCGTAGCCGCGATTTCGAGCATCTTCATTTTTGCGATCTCGGTGTTGCACGGAAACCCGGTGGTCGCGCTGGTGGTCATCGCGTTGGCGGGCGCCGCGCTGGGATTCTTACCGTTCAACTTCAATCCGGCGCGGATTTTCTTGGGCGATGCCGGCTCGCTGTTTATCGGTTACGTCTTTGCCACCGTTTCCATTATCGGGGGCAGCAAACAGGCCATTGCGATTAGCGTCGTCATACCGCTGGTCGTGCTGGCGTTGCCGGTGCTCGACACGGCGGCTGCCATCGTCCGGCGCGCGGCCGCGGGAAAACGTATTACCGAGGCCGATCGAGGACATTTCCACCATCAGTTGATCTTTCGTTTTGGCCTGAACGTACGCCAGGCGGTGCTGCTGTTGTACGCGGTCTGCTTCGTTCTCGGCGCGGTTGCGCTCGCGCTTTCGGGCGAGTTCACGCACGTTTTCAGGCACGCATAATTGGAGGTCGATGTGGCGAAAAAGTTGCGCGTTATGACGGTGTTCGGGACGCGCCCCGACACCGTCAAAATGGCGCCGGTCGTTCACGCCTTAGCCGCGTCTGACGATATCGAAGCGACCGTCTGCGTGACGGCGCAGCACCGTCAAATGCTCGACGATCTGCTCGATCTATTCGAGATCGCGCCGGACTTCGATCTCGACGTCATGACCCGCGAGCAAACGCTGACCGAGATAACGACCCGCGTTCTCGAACGCATGGAACCGGTGCTGCAGAAGGCCCGGCCCGACGTCGTGCTGGTGCACGGCGATACGACGACGAGCACCGCGGCGGCGTTGGCGGCGTTCTACCAGCGCATCGCGGTCGGTCACGTCGAAGCGGGACTGCGCACCAACGATCCGTGGATGCCGTTTCCCGAGGAGATGAATCGCCGTTTGACCGGAACGATCGGTTCCTACCATTTTGCTCCGACGAACTTAGCGCGCGAACATCTGCTGCGCGAACATGTTTCCGCCGCCGATATCGCCGTGACGGGCAATACGGTGATCGACGCGTTCTTCGAAACCTCGCGCCGCGCCGATTTGCCGTCGCCGCCGCGCTGGAACGAACTGGATCCGAATCGTCCGATTATCGTCGTAACCGCGCATCGACGCGAAAACCACGAACACATGCCGGCAATGTGTTTGGCGATGGCTGAAATTGCGGCGGCGCCGGCCGGGCCGCAAATTTATTGGCCGGTGCATCCGTCGCCCCGCGTCGCGCCGGTCGCTCATGAAATCCTGGATGGGGTGCCGGGCGTGACCTTGGTGGAGCCCCTGCAATATCCGGAGATCGTGTACGCGATTCGGGCCAGTTCGTTCGTCTTGACCGATTCGGGCGGTATTCAAGAAGAAGCGCCGTGCCTTGGCAAGCCGGTTTTGGTTATGCGCGAGGAGACCGAGCGCCCCGAGGGACTTGAGGCCGGCACGCTTGAGTTGGTTGGCCACGATCGCAGGCGGATAGTGGAGGCGGCCTCACGCCTTTTGAACGAGCCGGCGCATTACGCGCGGATGGCTCGGGCGGTCAACCCATATGGCGACGGCCACGCATCGGAGCGTATCGTCGCTTGGTTACTCGCTCGTCGGGCGGGTGGCGCCTATCCCGCACCCTTCGATCCGGGATCGCCTATCGCGGCCCCGGCTTGAAAACGATGGCGCCGGTACTCTCGGCCGGCGGTTCGCTAGCCGCGGCGGCGCTCGCCGGCTTACTGGCCGGCATACTCGTGGGCAACAAGACCGGCCATGGCTGGTGGGTCTTTGCGGGCTTGATGGCCGGGCTGGCCGTCGGATTCTACGGAGCCTTTCGGCTACTTCAGCGCTCGCTATGAGCGGGGAGGAGACGGGTTCGGCCCGGCGTAGCTACAGCCTCGCCCAAGCAACCGAAGATCTTGCGACATACCAGCGGCTCAAACGGTCGGCGGCGCTCGGGACCATGCTGTTCGTCTCGGTGGTCGGGCTTTGCGCGCTTCGCTGGTTCTTCGTCCCGGCCTTGGCGCTCGTTGCCGGCGGCTGTTGCGGGGTCGCCAACGCTCTGCTGACGATGCGGAGCGGGGAGCGGTTGGTCGAACGCCGCAGCGTGGGTGCGTTCGTCCTAAGTAGTTTTCTGCGAATCGGTCTGTTCGGTATAGTTCCGGTGACGTTCGCCGTCGCCGGACCTTGGTGGTCGATGGCGTGGTACTTCGCCGGATTTTTCCTACCGTTGGGAATATTCGCGTACGCCGCGCAGCGCGCTTTCGCGGCAAAATAACACGACGGAACGGTCTTTCGGAGTAGGGGTTGCACGAAAAACTCGGGGAGCACATCCTCTGGCACGTGCCGGTGCTCGGCGCCGTGCATGGCGATACGCTCGTGACGACGTGGGTCGTCATGATCGTCGCGCTGCTCTTCTTCGGCTGGGTCGGCGCGAGCTACCGTTCGGCCTATCAGTCGCGCCGTCAGGTCGTGGTCGAAGGCGTCGTAAACTACATCGCCGATTTGGCGACCTCGACGATCGGTCCGAAGGGCGAACCGTTCGTGCCGTTTTTTATCGCACTGTTCGTCTTCATCTTCTTGATGAACCAGATCGGAATGGTGCCGTTCAAGATCCTCGGCATCCCGTTCGGCGGCTCCCCGACGGCCGACTTAGCCACCACGACCGCTCTGGCGCTCATCGTGTTCGTGATGACTTGGGTGGTCGGCATACGCTACACCGGCGCCAGGCGCTTCACGCATCTGTTCCAGCCGAACGTGCTGCTTTTCCCGATCAACTTGCTCGATGAGATCATCCGGCCGGTTACGCTGGCCGCGCGCCTGTTCTTCAACGTTTTCGTGGGCGAGTTGTTGTTCTTGATCGTCGCATCGATCATCCAAGCCCGCATCAGCATCGGCGCGTTCAACCTGTCTTTGGCGGCGGCGATCGTCCCGTTCTTCATCCAGTTCTTCAACTTTTTCGTCGGTACCGTTCAAGCGTTCGTCTTTACGTTGCTCGCGATCGTGTATCTCGCGCTCTCCGTTTCCGACGACCACTAGACTCTCTATGGAAAGGGTACTCTGTTGACTTCTCAAGCGTTAGTCGCGGCGGCCACGCTCATCGCGTTTGCCGTCATCGTGGCGGGCGTGGCTTTCGGATCGGCCATCGGTGACGGTATCGTTGCCAGCAAAGCGGTCGAGGCGATCGCACGCCAGCCGGAAGCTCGTCCGAACATCTTTACGTTCCTGTTTCTCGGCGTCGGCGTTCTGGAAGCGTTCCCGATCATCGCGCTGGGCCTGGCGTTCTACATGTTGTTCGGCATCGTGGGTTTACCGAACGGCATCTTCGCCGCGGTCGCCGGACACTAGTTCGAGGTAACGCGCCGGCGTGTTTATCATCCCCGACCTCAATACGCTGATCGTTCAGCTGATCAACTTCGCGATTTTCTTCGCGTTGTTGAACGTGCTGTTTCTGCGTCCGGTCGGTAAGGCGATCCGCAAGCGGCGCGAGTACATCGACGGCGTCGTTAACGACTACGCCACCTATCAGTCCGAAGCCAAAACGCTGCGCGAGAAGGCCGAGCGCGTTCGTATGGATGCGCGCCGCACGGCCGAAGCGCATCTGGCGAAGGCGCGGGGCGAAGCATCGAACGAAGCCGCGACGATCTCGGCCGACTACTCGGCCCGGACGCAAAGCACGGTCGAGGAAGCGCACCGCAAGGCGGATGACGCCTTGACGCAAGCACGGGCCGGCGAAGACAAACTCGTCGATCAACTGGCGGCCGGAATGGTCGAGCGCGCGCTGGGTACGGGATCGTGACCTTACGTACGTACCAGCACATTTCGGACTGGAGCCAGATCGTCGCGGCGGTCTTGTTCATCGCCGTATTGGTGTGGTTGTGGGTGAAGTACATCATGCCGGCGATTCTCGCCGCGCAGGACCGGCACAACAAACAGATCGCCGAGGCGGAACGGCATCGCGACGAAGCAAAGGCCGCACTCGACGTCTTACGCGGCGAAATCGATACGGCCGGCCACGACGCGCATTTGATCGTCGAACGCGCCGACGAGCAGGCGCAACGCGAGCATGCTGCGACGGTCGAACAGGCGCGCGAAGCCGGCGAACGTTCGATGCGTAACGCGCAATTGGAATTCGATCGCGCGATGGACGCCGCCAAGGACCGGCTGCGGGATGAGTTGGCCGGAAAGGCGCTGGATCGTGCGCGCGAACGTGCCGAAGCGCGCGTCGACGCTTCCGAGAACGCGGCCTTGGTCGATCGTTTCATAACCAGTTTGGAGCGCGCGCGTGGCTAACGAAAAGCTGGCCCGCCGGTACGCTTCGGCGATCTTTGGCCTGGCAGTAGAACGCGCCGTCTCCGACCGGGTCGGCAACGATCTAGCGCGCGTACGCGGCGTGCTCGATGCGGACGAAGCGATTCACACCTTTTTCGTGGCCCCGATCGTGGACCGTGAAGAAAAAGAACGGGCCCTAACGGTAGCGTTCTCGGGCAAGATCGACGACCTCGCATTGCACGCGTTGCTGCTAATGGTTCGCAAGCGCCGCGAAACCTTATTTGCCGAGGTCGTCGTCGAATATCGCAAACTGGAACTGGCCGCACGCGGCGAGGAGCCGATCGTGCTGACTTCGGCCAAGCCGTTGTCGCCGGACGAGCTCGCAAAAACTGTCGCGCGCCTACAAGCGCTCTACGGTAAGAAGTTCGAAGTCCGGCAGGTCGTCGATCCGAGCGTGATCGGCGGCGTGCGCATTCTCATGGGCGATCGTCGCGTGGACGGCACCGTTGCCGGACGCCTCGATACGCTGGCCCGCACCCTCTTCGCTAGAAACTAGGATTTGGTAATGATCAACGCAGACGAAATCGCCGGTATACTCAAACAGCAGATCGCTTCGTTCCAAACGGGCGTTCAAGAAGACGAAATCGGCACGGTCATCGAGGTCGGCGCAAACCTCGCGCGCGTTTACGGCCTGCGCGGCGTGCGTTCGTCCGAGTTGGTCGAGTTCGCCAACGGGCTCAACGGCGTTGCGTTAAACCTCGAAGAGGACAACGTCGGCGTTGTTATCCTGGGACCCGATCAAGAGATTAAAGAGGGCGATAAGGTTCGGCGTACGGGGCGCATCGCATCGGTTCCCGTCGGCGAGGCGCTGCTCGGACGCGTCGTCAACGCTTTGGGCCAGCCGATCGACGGCAAGGGCCCGATCGACACCAAACGCTATCGCACCGTCGAGAACGTCGCGCCCGGCGTCGTGCAGCGTCAAGCCGTCAAACAACCGTTGCAAACCGGTATCCGCGCCATCGACGCGTTGATTCCGATCGGCAAGGGCCAGCGCGAGTTGATCATCGGCGATCGCTCGACCGGCAAGACCGCCATCGCGATCGACGCGATCATCAATCAAAAAGGGCGCAACGTGTTTTGCGTCTATGTCGCGATCGGTCAGAAGAATTCGACCGTGGCCGCACTAACCCAGGTGCTCGATCAAAAGGGTGCGCTCGACTACACGACCGTCGTCGCGGTGAGCCCGTCCGAAGCCGCCGCATTGCGCTGGCTGGCGCCGTTCGCCGGCTGCGCGATGGCCGAAGAGTTGATGTACGAAGGCAAAGACGTGTTGATCGTGTACGACGATCTCACCAAACACGCGCAGTCGTATCGCGAGATGTCGCTGCTGTTGCGCCGCCCGCCGGGTCGCGAAGCCTATCCCGGCGACGTATTCTACTTACATTCGCGCCTCTTGGAACGCGCCTGCAAACTGTCCGACGATCTCGGCGGCGGATCGATGACGGCATTGCCGGTCATCGAAACGCAAGCCGGCGATTTCGCTGCGTATATTCCCACCAACGTGATCTCGATCACCGACGGCCAGATTTACCTGACGCCACAGTTGTTCTTCCAGGGCATCCGGCCCGCGGTCGACGTCGGTCTCTCGGTCTCGCGCGTCGGTGGCGCCGCGCAAACCAAAGCGATGAAATCGGTTGCCGGCCAGCTCAAGTTGGAACTGGCGCAATATCGCGATCTAGCGGCGTTTGCAAAACTTTCGAGCGACCTCGATAAGTCGACCCAGATGCAGCTCATGCGCGGTGAGAAAATGACCGAGTTGCTCAAGCAGGCGCAATATCAGCCGCAGCCGATGGAAGACCAAGTTGCGATTCTGTACGCTGCGACCAACGGATTCGTCAACGACGTTCCGACCGTCAAACTGCAAAGCTGGGCGCGAGGCTTCATCGACTTCCTGCACGCCAAGCACGACGACATCCCAAAAGCGATCGCCGATAGCAATCAGCTCTCGGACGACGTCAAGAAGAAACTCGGCGATGCGCTCAAGGAGTTTAACGCCTCCTTCTAATGCCCAACGTAAAAGATCTTCGCGATCGCATCCGGTCGTTGAAGAACACGCAGCAGATCACCAAAGCGATGAAGCAGGTCGCGGCGGCACGTATTCGCCGTGCCGAAGCGACGCAGCGCGAAGCGCGTCCGTACTCCGAAACGCTGAGCGACATGTTGCGCGACCTGATGCGTGCGGTCGGCAACGTCGATCATCCGTTCATGCAGCCCGGAAAGGCCGGCGCTCCTTCGGGCGTGATCCTGCTGACGGCCGACAAGGGTCTGGCCGGCGCGTTCAATTCGAACACCGTTCGGGCCGCGGAGACCTTTGCGGTCTCGCATCCCAATATCGCGTATTACACGATCGGAAATAAAGCACGCAACGCGGTCCGTCGCTTCGGCGCCGGAGATCGTCCGGCGTGGCAGTTGGCCGGCGCGAAGCTCGAAACGGCGCGCGAGGTCTGCGCGAGGGTTTCGGATGATTTCGTCCGCGGCGATATTTCCGAGATCGTTCTGATCTCTTCGAAGATGATTTCGATGATGTCGCAACGCCCGCAGACGCGCCGGCTCGTTCCGATCGAGCGTCCTCCGGATGACGACTCCGCCGGCAAAGCGCCGCAGGGCGCCGTCGAGTTCGCACCCTCGCCCGAGTTCGTGTTGTCGCGGCTGCTGCCCAAGTATCTCGAGTTTACGATTTATTCGTCGATGCTCGAGACCGACGCCGGGTTTTTTGCAGCGCAGTTGGTCGCGATGAGCAACGCGACCGACAACGCCTCGAAGCTGATCGACGAGCTCACGATTCAAATGAACAACGCCCGTCAAGCGGCCATTACGAAAGAACTGCTCGAAATCGTCGCCGGCGCCGAAGCGCTGGGCGTGCAATAGACCTCGCATAGGGAAGGATCGAAGATTCCATGACAGCCTCCAGCGGAAAAGTCGTTCAGGTGCTCGGTAACGTCGTCGACGTCGAGTTCTCGGCCGACACGTTGCCGAAAATTAACGACGCGCTTACGGTTCGCGTCAACGACGATACCGGCGCGCCGCGTAACGGCGCTGTGAGCGACGGAACCGACCTCGGCGGATCCGCGATGGCCGCGCGCGACCTGACGCTGGAAGTGCAGGACGAGCTCGGTAACAATCAAGTGCGCTGTCTGGCGATGGGATCGACCGACGGCCTGGTTCGCGGCGCGCCCGTCACGAGTAGCGGTTCGCCGATTCTGGTTCCGGTGGGCGAGGGCACCCTCGGACGTATCTTCAACGTTCTCGGCAAGACGATCGATGGCGACACGCCGATTACCGCGGCGGCGTATTGGCCGATTCACCGCCCGGCTCCCGAGTTCAAGCATCAAGATCCGACGCCGCGCATTTTCGAAACGGGCATTAAGGTGGTCGACCTGATGGCTCCGTATACGCGCGGTGGCAAAGTCGGGTTGTTCGGCGGCGCCGGCGTCGGCAAAACCGTTTTGATTCAAGAACTGATCCGCAACATCGCGTACGTGCACAAAGGCTTTTCGGTGTTCACCGGGGTGGGCGAACGCACGCGCGAAGGCAACGACCTTTGGACCGAAATGAAAGAGTCGGGCGTGCTCGCGCAGACGACGCTGGTGTTCGGTCAGATGGACGAACCGCCGGGCGTACGTTTCCGCGTGGCGCAAACGGGCGTAACGATGGCCGAATACTTCCGCGACGAACTGGGCGCCGACGTGCTCTTGTTCATGGACAACATCTTCCGTTATTTGCAAGCCGGCTCGGAAGTGTCGGCGCTGATGGGGCGCATGCCGTCCGCGGTCGGTTACCAACCGACGCTCGGCACCGACATGGGCGTCCTCGAAGAACGCATCACCTCAACGCGCAAGGGTTCGATCACGTCGGTGCAAGCAGTGTACGTTCCGGCCGACGATTACACCGATCCGGCCGTCGCGGTAACGTTCGCACATCTCGATGCCACGACGGCGTTGTCGCGTCCGATTTCGGAGCTCGGCATCTACCCGGCCGTCGACCCGCTGGCCTCGACCTCGCGAATTCTCGACCCGCAAATCATCGGCGAGGAACATTACAACGTCGCGCGCGGCGTGCAAGAGGTGTTGCAACGGTATCGCGACCTGCAAGACATCATCGCGATCCTCGGCGTCGAGGAACTCGCCGAGGAAGATAAGATCATCGTCGGACGCGCCCGTCGCATCCAGCGCTTCTTCTCGCAGCCGTTCTTCGTGGCCGAACAGTTCACCGGACGCGAAGGCAAATACGTCAAACTGTCCGACACGATCGCGTCGTTCAAAGAAATCCTTGACGGCAAGGTCGACAATCTGCCGGAGTCGGCGTTCTTCTATGCCGGCACGATCGACGACGTCAAGGCTGCCGCCGAGAAAACCGCCGCCTAACCATGGCCTCGATGGTTCCGTTCAAGCTCATTACGCCGCGGCGCGTTGTCTTCGAAGGCGATGCGTCGTTGGTGATCGCCGTAACGACCGAAGGCGAAGAAGGCATCTTGGCGCATCACGCGCCGTTCTTGGCCGCCCTGAAGCCCGGCGTATTGCGTGCGAACGTCGGCGATGGCGGCGAAACGCGCTTAGAAGTTGCGACTAGCGAAGGGTTTATGCAAGCCCTGCCGGACCGCGTGACGGTCCTGGTCGACGAGGCCCTGCGATTCGACGATATCGACGTCGCGCGGGCCCGCGAGGAACTGGCCGAGGCCACCGAACGGCAACGAGCGGCCGGTGCAGATCGCCAAGCATTCGCTCGAGAACAGTCGTCGATCGACTTCGCGAACGCGAAGTTACGCCTGACGGGGCACCACTAGGACCTTCCGGGTTCCTTGGACCGCCTGCCGGGGCGACATGTCCCGGGGCGGCTATCGACGAATCTCGACGCGATAATCATGCTCGATCGGTTGGAAACATCGCTGCGCGTGCGCGGCGGAGCGCGGCTTGAGGGATCGGTTGCGACGCACGGCGCGAAGAACGCTGCGTTGCCGATCATGGCCGCCGCGTTGCTGGCGCGCGGCACCGTCACGCTGCGCAAGGTGCCGCGCATCACCGATGTCTCGGTCATGTGGTCGCTCCTGGAGGCGCTCGGCGCCCGCCTGCGCTACGAAGGCGCCGACGTCGTAACCATCGATTCCAGCAACGTAGCGTCGTACCGCGCGCCGTATGCGCTGGTCCGCAAGCTGGCTGCGTCCTTCGATATCGTCGGCCCGCTGCTCGGCCGGTTCGGCCGCGCCGAGGTGCCGCTGCCGGGCGGCTGCGTTTTGGGAACGCGTGCCACCGACATGCACGAGCGTGCCTTCGTCGCGCTCGGATGCGAGGTGCGAAACGCCCACGGCTATCTGATCGCCGAATCGAAGCGCCGCCGCTTGCAGGGTGCGTCGATCGAGTTCCGTTTGCCGAGCGTCGGCGCCACGAAGAATGCGATGCTCGCCGCCGTGGTGGCCGAAGGTACGACGACGTTGCGCAACGTGGCGATGGAGCCCGAGGTCGTCGACTTGGCCGACTTCTTAAACGCGATGGGCGCCGACATACGCGGTCAAGGAACCGACGCGATCGTCATCGAGGGCGTCGACGAACTGCACGGCACCGAATACGAGATCATTCCCGACCGTATCGTAACCGGAACGTTGTTGTTGGCCGGAGCGATCACGCGCGGCGACGTCACGGTGCGCGAGTGCCGCCCAGAGCATCTGCGGGCGGCGTTGGATAAATTCGTCGAGTGCGGCGTAACGACGACGGCCGGCGCCGATTGGATCCGCGTAAACGCCGAAGGAATTACCGGCGGCACCGACATTCTGACCGCCCCGTATCCTGGTTTTCCGACCGATCTGCAACCGCAGATGGTCGGTTTTCTCACCACGTGTCCGGGCACCAGCGTGGTCGAAGAGTCGATCTTCAACGCGCGTTTCTCATACGTCAACGAATTGGCACGCATGGGCGCCGATGTAAAGGTCACGATGGAGAGTAACGCCGCGGTGATAAAAGGCGTCGAGCAACTTTCCGGCGCTCCGGTCGAAGCGCCCGATATTCGCGCGGGCGCGGGGCTCGTCGTCGCGGGGCTCGCGGCGGCCGGCGAAACCGAAATTATCGGATTAGAATACATCGATCGCGGTTACGAACGCTTGGAAGAGATGCTCTCCGAACTGGGCGGCCAAGTGCAACGCAGCAGCGGCGTCCGGCCGTTGACGGAACCCAACGGATTTTTTGAAACGAGCGAATACCCGCGCGTTTCCGCAGCAGGCTAGGAGTAGGCATTGGAAATCGGCATCGACCTCGGAACCGCTAACGTTCTCGTAAACGTTCGCGGCAGAGGCATCGTGCTACGCGAACCGTCGGTAGTCGCAAAAGACATGAACACCGGCAGGGTGTTAGCCGTCGGCGAGGAGGCGCGGTTGATGCTCGGCAAGACGCCGGCGCACATTACCGCGATTCGGCCGTTGCGCGACGGCGTCATCGCCGACTTCGAAGTGACCGAAGCGATGCTCTCGTATTTCATCAAAAAAGTGATGAAGGATCGCTCGTGGTGGGCGTCGCTCTTCCAGCCGAAACCGCACGTAACGATCTGCGTTCCGGCGGAAATCACCAGCGTCGAAGAACGTGCCGTCAAAGACGCCGCCAAGTTGGCGGGCGCGCGCGACGTCGAGATCGTCGAAGAACCGATGGCGGCGGCGGTAGGCGCGGGATTGCCGATCGACGGGCCATCGGGGAGCATGGTCGTCGACATCGGCGGCGGCACCACCGACGTTGCGGTGATTTCGTTGGGCGGCATCGTCGTGTCGCAATCGATTCGCGTCGCCGGAAACAAGATGGACGAAGCGATCGCGCGCTACATTCGCCGGGTGTACAACCTCATGATTGGAGAGCGCACCGCCGAGGAAATAAAGATCAAGTTGGGCTCGGCCTACAAGCTCGAGCAAGAGCTTGCGATGGAGATTCG
>DASXXU010000178.1:0-3483 GCA_036502885.1 Candidatus Tumulicola sp. | reverse complement strand
GCGCCAGCCGAGATTGTTCTCCCAGGCGCCTTTCCAACCCGACCACCACGTGAACTGCTTGGTGTCCGCCGGGCGAATCGCGCGAAACGCATCGACCCAGCCGACGCGATCGATCACGTCGTCGAACCATGCACGTTCCTGAGGCAAGAAACCGGTCGTGCGCGCGCACGCCTTGGGATCGAAGACGTCGATGTCGCGATGCGCGATATTGTAATCGCCGCAAACGACGATGCGACGGCCCTCGTTCTTCATCTGGACGAGTTGCCCGATGAAACGGTCCAGAAACGCTTCCTTGACGCTTTGCCGCGCAGGGCCGCTGGTACCAGAGGGTACGTACAGCGACGCGACCGAGAACCCGTCGGCAAAATCCATCCGCACGAAGCGGCCCTCGGCATCGTATTCCTCGATTCCGAGGCCTCGTACGATTCGCTCGGGCGCGCGTTTGGCGTAAATTGCTACGCCGCTGTAGCCTTTCTTCTGCGCGTCGACGAACGCGGTATGGAACCCGGGGATATCGAGCGCCTCGGGTGGGAGTTGATGCTCTTGCGCCTTCGTCTCTTGCACGCACACGATATCTGGCTGCTGGCGATCCATCCAGCCGAAGAAGCCTTTACGGGCGGCGGCCCGGATGCCGTTGAGGTTGGCGGTAATGATGCGGAACACGCTGGAAGTATTTCCGGGTGAAGCGCTTCATCATCCCTCGCGACGCGCCGAATGTGCTCGTCACCCCGGTCGCGGGTCACAGCGTGCAGCTCACAAACCTCGACAAAGTGTATTTTCCGTCCGCCGGCTTCACCAAGGGCGACCTGCTGCAGTACTACGCCGACGTCGCGCCGCTGATCGTCCCGTACGTGGCGGATCGCGCGATGGTGCTCAAGCGCTATCCGGGCGGGATCGATCAAGACTTCTTCTACATGAAACGCACCCCGCCGGGCGCGCCCGCGTGGCTGCGGCGTTGCCCGATCGAACACGGATCGGGCAGCGTCATCGATTTTCCCGTGATCGATGATCTCGCCGGGCTGCTGTGGACGATTAACCTTGGGTGTATCGACTTGAACGAATGGTACGCGCGCTGCGACGACACGGACCGTCCCGACTACGTGCACTTCGATCTCGACCCGGTGGAAGGCACCCCGTTCGCGACCGTGCGTGAGGTCGCGTTGCGCGTACGCGACGGCCTCGAAGGAATCGGGATGAAGCCGGTCGTGAAGACGACCGGTTCGTCCGGCATGCACGTCTACGTCGCGATCGTACGCGGGCCGTTGCAGAAGCAAGTCTGGACGTTTGCAAAAGCATTCGCGCAAGCGCTCGAACGGGCGCATCCCGAGATCGTGACCGCCGAATATAAGGTCGCCAAGCGGCCGGCCGGGCGCGTATTGGTCGACTACAACCAGAATCGTTGGGGCGCAACGCTGGCGTCGGTCTACTCAGTGCGTGCGAAACCGCTCGCCACCGTTTCGACGCCGGTAACGTGGGATGAAGTCGAAGCGGGGATCGAACTCGACGATTTTCGGCTCGACAACGTGCGCGAACGCTTCGACGCGGTCGGCGATCTGTGGGCGCCGATCAACGACAAGCGCGGCCGCTTCGACCTGGCACCATTTCTCGAAGCGCCGGCCAAGCCGAAAAAGCGAAAGCCGAAAAGCTAGTCGATCGGAAGAGCGACCTCGATGCTTAAATCGCTGGCCATCGACCGCAACACGGACATCACCAAGCGCTGAAAATGCTCGGTCGCCATATGCGATTGCAGGGCCGCCCCGTCGCGATACACTTCCCACACCACGAACACGTTGGGATTGTCCTTGCTGCGGGCCACGTCATAGCTGTTTACGCCCTCCTCTTTGCGAGAAGCGTCGCGCAGTTCGCGTAGCGTCGATTCTCCTTTGTCCGCGTTTTCAGGGGCGAAGGTCAAACGTACCGATTGAATCAGCATACGACCCCTTTCAACAAAAGCTACTCGTTGCATCTAGGCCGGCAAAACCTGCGATCGACACGTTGATGCGATACGGTCTGCGGTCCGCGATCGAGTAGTACACGCATGCGTTCTTTGCATCCTCGACCACTGCCGAGGCAGCAAAGGCGATATCCGTGTCATCGCCGGTGAGGTCGAACGGTTCGATCAGCGGGGCGTCGGGCCGCTCGAGAACGACGGTAGCGCTGGGATCGAGCAGCGCATACCCGATTCGCCAGGCTGCCTCTTTTGATGCTCCATTGTAAAACAGAATGTGCGTCCCGTCGGAGCAGCGGATTGCCGACGACGGGCTGAGGTGCCAGGAGTCGAAATCGTTTAGGCGTGGCGCGAGGGGCGAGCTGCCGAACGTCCACGGTCCTTCGAGCCGCGGAGCATCCGCGACACCGATGAGCGACGCGTTGTCGTGCGCGTACTCGAAGAACATGCGAAAACCGTTGGGTGTCGTAACGACGGCGGCTTCCTTCGTATTGCGATGTAGGCCGTCGGACTGAAATACCGGACCGGCTTTGGTTAACGTGCAAAGCGAATCGCCCGCAGCCCGAAGCATCATCGTGTCTTGGTGCACGGCATTGTAACCGGAATAAAAAACCGAGTACGATCCCGGCCTACCGACGACCGTCGGATCCTCACAGCCTGCGCCATCGGGATCGTCGGGGGAACCCGGACCGATCACTTCACGCCCGATATCGAACGCGATGCCGTCGGAACTCGACGCAAGATGGATGCGCGAGACTTTTTTCGCGGGATCCTTCGACGGGTTAACGAGCCGGAGCAACATCTCGTAACGCCCGCCGGATCGCACGGCGAAAGGGCTCAAAACAAAAAAATCCGCAAGGTCGGCCGGGCGGCGAAACTCGAGGAGTTGCGGTTCGCCCGTAACTTGCGCGGTGGTCATCGACGTAACAGCACCTCCCGCAAAGCCCAATCAACAATTTCCAGGAAGTCTGGTTTGAGCGAGAAACGCTTCGAACCTCGTATGATTACCCCGGCAGCACTAGCCCACGTCCCGCTTTTCGAGTCGGCGCGCGACGGAGCGTTGGGACCGATCGTTGCGCGCAGCGCCGATATCCACGTCAATGCCGGCGAATGGGTCGTCCTCGAAGGCGAGGCGGCGGCGTTTTTCGTGCTCCTCGAGGGCCTCTGCGAGATCGTCAAAATGACGGCGGGATCCGAACAAATCGTCGAACGCGTGGAGCCGGGCAGCTTCTTCGGCGAGACATCGCTGATGCTCGGATCGGGACTACTCGCCGGATTGCGGGCCGTCGAAGCGTCGCGGCTAATGCGCCTCGAACCGTTGGACTTTCACGAGTTGCTGGCGCACTGTCCGGATGCGAACCGCCAGATTCTGGCGACGATGGCCCGCCACGTTTCCGGATTGCAGCAAGCCGCGATCGTTACCCCGATGCTCAGCGTCACGGTCGTCGGCCTGCGCAACGATCCCGCGTGTTACGATCTGCGCGATTTTCTTTCACGCAATCAAATCGGTTTGCGTTGGATCGAGCCCACCAACA
>DASXXU010000177.1:0-4721 GCA_036502885.1 Candidatus Tumulicola sp. | reverse complement strand
GACGGGTGGCGGCAAGTCTGGGAAGGGAACGGTCTTTTCAATCACGCCATCCGGCAAAGAGCAGATTATCTACGCGTTTACAAGCTCTCAGGGAAATCAACCGCTCGAAGGTCTCGCCGACGTGAACGGCACGCTGTACGGAACGACCGCTCGCGGTGGCGGCGATGACAAGGGGACTGTTTACTCGGTAAAACCGTAACGTCAGCGACGTAGTTTGTCGAGCACTTTCGAAAGCAGCACGTTGATGTCAACCTTGTCACGCATCGCCTTGAAGAGGCGATCGAACGCGGAGTCCACGGTGTTCTGCACTTCGTAGGCGGACCGTTTCGCTTCGTTGCCGGCGGCGTCGAGCTTCGACCGGAGTTGCACTAGCGTACGCGGGTCGGCATCGGAACGCCGCCGATATTCGGGCGAACGCGGGCCGGTTCGGGACCAGCCGGCGGCGCGGGAGGTACTGCCGCGCCGTTAAAGCCGGCCGACCAGTAGCGCGAGGCGAGCATGTACGCGACATAGTCGTTGTACGATTCGCACTCGTTCTGAATCGTGAAGCAGCGAACGATCCACATCGGTACGGTGATGAACAAGCCGATGCCGGTAAACAATGCGATGGTCATTAAGATGGCCCGCGCGTAGTTGCCGAGATAAAACGACTCCCCACCGATGACGCCGAGAATGAGCGTCAAAACGAGCGCGAGGGTCGGGTCCTTCGAGTAGCGTTGGTATTCATAGGCAAATGTAGGTTGGGCTTCGGGTCGCATCCCGGCGGCAATCATCTGGGCGTACGGCGTCACGGTCATCTTCCTCCACTCACTTGTACGGCCGCCGGTTGCCGGTGTTTCAACGCGGGGAGCCGGCCGCGGCCAGACGATCGAATGCCGCCGGTACCGCGCCAGGATCCGTCAGCGAGGGGCCGCACGTGGTTTCGGTGCACGCGTAGGCGGCGGGCACAGGTTCGCCCGGCAAGCCGGCCGCCGCCGCATCGTCCGGGAGGACGGTTCCGACCCCAGCGATCGTGGGCAATCGCGAGGCCGCCTCGCGAAACGGCTCGCCGTCGGCGGCGGGGCCAACGATTCGCAAGGTAAAGTGCAGCGACGTCAAGCGCCGAACGGCGCGCGCGAAGGTCGCAGCGAACGAGCCGGCCCGTTCGAACCCCGGCGCGAAGATTTGCAGCGCGCGGACCGCGACATCGCGGTAGTCGTCATCGAACGTAAGGGCGTTCAGCCGTAGCAAGCATTCGGCCAGGGTGCCGTTCTCCGCCATCGGCCGGTCGTCGAGTTGCAAGCGGCCGACGCTATCTTCGAACTCGATGCGATCGAAAAATCCGCCGTCCGGCGCCTGAAAGGTCGCGATGATCCGTTTTGCGAGGTCGCTTGCGCGACGCAGAAAACGGGTTTCGCCGGTGACTTCGTGTGCGTCGATACAGGCGCGCAGATATGCAACTTGATCGGTAAGTAGTCCGCGCACTTCGGGAGCGTCGCCCGGCCGGATTACGTGGAATGCGAATCCGTCGGCATCGATCGCGTGCGCCGCAATCGCGTCGAGCGTTTCACAACCCTCACGTAACAGCGCGTCGTCCTCGAGCGTGCGACCCGCGTACAACAACGCGCCCGCCAGACCGCACGTCCAATTGGTGTACGACGTCCGGTCGACGAAGGGCTCCTGACGTTCTCGACGCTGTTCGAGCGGCAGTTCGAAGTACGCTTCGTCGGCGTCTTGGCTACCCGCGAAGAGCGCGGTTTGCGGATCGCGTAGCGTCGTGCGAATATAGCGAATCGACGAAACCAATGCGGCGCGAATTTCGCGCGTCGGGCGCAGGAGTTCGAGCTGCGCGAGCACTCGCAACAAGCCCGCATGGTCCTCGGCCATCTTTTCAAAATGCGGAATCGACCAATCGCGCGTCGTCGAATAGCGAAAGAAACCGCCCTCGACGTGATCGTAGGTTCCGCCTTGCGACATTCCGAGCAACGTCGCTCGCACCATCTCGTAGCAGCGCTCGTTGCCGGCCGCGCGCCACTCCTGCAATAGAAATTCGAGCAGATCCGGTTGCGGGAATTTGGGCGCGTCGCCGAAGCCGCCGTACTCGTCGTCGAAGTTCGCGCTCATGGCGTCGACCAAACGCTGCGGTATCGTGGCCTCGAGTCGAAGCTCGGGCGAAGGCGAAAATTGCGTGGCCGCCGGTGCCGGCCGTTCGGCGATGGACTGCTTATTGGATGCATAAAAATTGGCGATGTCTTCGAGCGCGCGATTGAGCTGATGCGGCGGCAGGTACGTCGCACCGGTCAAGATCTGTCCGTCCGGCGTCAAGAACGCTGTGGTCGGCCAGCCACCCATGTTGTAACGCGCGTTGACATCGGGACGGCGGTCGTTATCGACGCGCACCGGGACGTATCGTTGGTTGATCGTTGCGATCGCGGTGGAGTCCGAATACGATGTTTCGTCCATCACGTGGCACCAGTGGCACCACACGGCCGAGATCGATAACAATACCGGCTTATCTTCGGAGCGCGCCCGTTCGAATGCGGCTGCGCCCCACGGCATCCACGCAATCTCGTTCGCGCGATTCGGACGCGGAGAAAATCGAAAGTCACTCATCTTCGGCTCCTCGCACGAACGACGACATATAGAAGATTGCGACCGGGACGAAAAGTGCGAGTGCGACGATCGCGCCGGTATCGAAACGAGCTGCCGCGGCGAGCGCGAACGCGACCGCAAATCCAATCGCCACCATCGCATAGCGCCGGTGCGTCGCCGGCGTCATCCCATAAACCTGGCCGTCATAGTAGCCGGCCGGTACGGCGCTTCTTCGCCATGCCGTCACCGACAGCGCCAGGGCTGCGGCCAATCCTAAAACGCTCCACACGATGACTTCTTAATACCCTATAGAAACCGAAAACGATGCCGGCGAGCAAAAAGAAATCGAGTGGCGCCCGACCCGGTTCGCTCGAGCTCTACAATAAGAAGCGCGACTTCAAACAAACGCCCGAGCCGAGCGGCAAGAAGGCGCGCTCGGCGAAGAAGCTGCGCTTCGTCGTGCAGATGCACCATGCGTCGCGCCTGCATTACGATTTTCGCCTCGAAGCCGACGGCGTCTTAGCTTCGTGGGCCGTGCCGAAAGGACCGACCCTCAAACCCCTGGATAGGCGTCTCGCGATGCACGTCGAGGACCATCCGATGGACTATCGCACGTTCGAAGGCAACATTCCGGCCAAACAATATGGGGCCGGAAGCGTCATCGTATGGGACGAGGGAACGTACGAGTTGGTTGAGGGCGACGACCCGGCTACCGAGATTGCGAACGGTAAAATCAAGTTCGTCATGTACGGCCACAAATTGCACGGAGAGTTCACGCTCGTTAAGATCAAAGCGCGCGAGGGCGAGCACGGCGAGCCCTGGCTGCTGCTGAAGGACCGCGATCAATACGCGGATGAGAAATACGATCCGGCCGAACATCCCGAATCGGTGAAGAGCGGTAAAACCCTGGATGACGTTGCTGTCGACGCTAAAGCGAAGATATGGAACTCTAAGCCGAAAGCCACGCACGCAGCCGCGCCCAAACGTCCGTCGCGCGTCAAACGTGACCCGTTGCCGAAGCTCAAATCGGTCATGTTGGCAACGCTCGTCGATGAATCGTTCGACGACGACGATTGGCTGTTCGAAATTAAATGGGACGGTTACCGCGCGATTTGCACCGTCGATGAAAAGGGCGCGTTGACGTTACAGTCGCGCAACGATATCGATTTGCTTGCGCGATTCCCGGCCCTGGAAGATGTCGGCGAGTCGTTCACCAGCGTCCCCATCATGGTGGACGGCGAGATCGTTAGCCTGGACGACGAGGGCCGCTCTTCGTTTCAACGATTGCAAGAAGCCCAGAAGACGCCACGTACCTTAACGTTCGTCGCGTTCGATTTGCTGTATGCCGACGGCCGGGATCTGCGCAAGACGCCGCTCGAAGAACGCAAGGCGTTACTGCAACGCTCGATCCGCGCAGGTGCGCGCGTGCTCTACTCGCAGCACGTCGTCGGCACCGGGCGCGAATTTTATGACGCGGCGGCGGCTAACGGGCTCGAGGGTATCGTCGGCAAGCGGAGTGATTCGCTCTATCAAGAGCGCCGTTCGCGCGATTGGGTGAAAATCAAAGCACAACACGAGCAAGAGTTTGTGGTCGGCGGTTGGACCGATCCGCGCAATAGTCGCATCGGTTTCGGAGCCCTGTTGCTCGGCGCGTACGACGGGAAAAAGCTGCGCTATGTGGGCCACGTCGGTACGGGGTTCTCGCAAAAGCTGCTTCAACAATTACATGCGCGCTTGGTCGAGATCGGCCGCGACACGTCGCCGTTCGATACCAAGGTCGAAACGAACATGCGGCCCCATTGGGTGGAACCCGAGATCGTCGTGCAGGTGCGTTTCACCGAGTGGACGCGCGACAAGCTCCTGCGTCATCCGGCGTTTCTTGGGGAGCGCATCGACAAGAAAGCGCCAAGTGTCAAATTGGAGAAGCCGAAGCCGCGCGGTACTAAATCTTAGCCTACTGATGCGCCTGCTGCATCTCTCGTGCCGTATAGACGAAGGGAACGTTCGACGGCGTCATGATGCGCGCGATGTCGCGAAAGATTACCGTTGCGACACCTTCGGGTGGCTGCAATGCTTGGTACGTCACCCAGGCGACGATCGTGACGTTGCCGGCGGGAAAGTAATAATCGGCGGTGTTGTAACCGGGTAAT
>DASXXU010000176.1:0-36007 GCA_036502885.1 Candidatus Tumulicola sp. | reverse complement strand
AGCCAACGCACATCGCTCGCTCTTCGAAAGGAGTGCTAACGAATGAAACGGTTTCTCCCGCTAGCGGCTTTGGTTTCGAGTCTCGCAATGGCCGCGCCGGCGATCGCCCAGACGCCACCATACGTCGACAGCCAGTGCGGCACGTGGCAAGGCGACACGTGGACGTCAAACGGCAGCTGCACGAACAACGACTTCAAGCACGAGCGACTTGCCGGAACGATCGTTTCGGTAAAAGGTCACCTCGTAACGCTGCAACAGACGACGCGCACGGTCGTGATCGACGATACCCAAGCGTTGACCAATCAACTCACCGGCAAGGTCGCCGTCGGACGACAAGTTGTCGCGCACGGATACTGGGCTAACGGCACGTTCTACGCAACGCTGCTAACGACCGGACCGCCGTCACCGGCGTAACGTCGCAGTCCCGGACCAAAACTGAGGCCCGGCAATCGCCGGGCCTTTTTACGTTTACTGACTTTGCTTGGGTGCCGGCGTGATTGTCCCGCTCGAAAGATACTGCTGTGCCATGGCTAGGTGCTGGTTAAGAATCGGTAACGTGTCCGCGGCGTACGTCTTCAGCGTTTGTGCCGAACCATTGCTCGCTTCACCTTTGTACAGCCCGATGGCGTTTTGATGATCCGTCACTTCCTGCGTCATATATGCGTGCGCCGACATTGCCATCGCTCCGCCGCTTCCAGGTGCCGCAGACGGCATGGTATTCATTCCCTGGACGATGTGCGGCGAAGAAGCGTCCAATCCCAAGGCCTTTGCCGCACCGGCCAACTGGGCGTTCGATTCGGTATGATCGTGAATCATCGTTTGCGCGAATAGTCGCACGGATGCATCACTGGTCGAACGCAGCTCGATGCGTGCTTGGTCGATCTCCTGATCGTTGGCTTGGATCGCTTCGTTGATAAACTTCTGGTCGACCCCGTTTGGGCTGGTGTTTTGTGCTAACACCGGAACGGCTAAAAGGCCGAGCGCCGCCGCGAGGACCGTCGTTATTGCTGTCTTATTCATGCTAGTCTGTCTACCGCCCGAACGTGCGTTGTAAACCGAAGGTTTACGGGAACGCTCGTTGCGTACGCTCGATAACCGTTGAAGTAAGATCGTCGGCGCCGGACGGCGCGTTCGATTCGTACACGCGCCCCAAGCGACGTTCCCCGGCGACCGCCCGTGCGGTAGCCTCGATCGAAGCGACGATCTCGCCGCGCAGGGTGGCGCGTGCGCGCTGTAAATCCGCAACTGCGGCGGCGATGCGCCCCGATGCGGAGCGGTCCTGGGTGGCTACCTCGTTCAGACGTTGCGCGATATCCGCGCCGTTCGTACGATACGCTTTCGCGGCCGCGGAGCGATCGTCGGTCGAAAGCTGCGGTACCGGCGTGCGTACGCCGTCACGTAGTTGCGCGGCGGCTTGGCGATGGGCGGCGACATCCCCGGCCAGTTCGTTGAGGTTGTCGGTACCCTCGCGCCGCAGTTGGTTCGCGAAATCGGCAAGCGTCGTTTCGTTCGAGCGTCGCAAGTTTTCAACGATCGCATTCTCCTGAGCCTGCATCGCATCCAGCTCGGCTTGCATGCGGTGGCGCTTCTCGGGATCGAGGTGCAGGTTGCGCAACTTGACGCGCAACTGCAATCGCGTGCCGGCATGTGCGCGGTCGAATTCGTAGGCGGCATCGGCTTCAGTCTCGCGCAGTTGCGAGGCGCGCAGTTGCAACGCGCGTTGGTTTCGTTGGTTCAGCGCGTCGCGATACGATGCGATCGCGTTCGCGCCGCGATCCGGTGGCGTACCGGTCGTCGGAACTTGCGGCGCCCGAATCGCGAGCGCCGCCGTTTGTCGCGCCGCCGCAGCGAGCACATTTTGTGCGTCGGCTACGTCGGCCGCGACGCGCGCGGGTATAGCCGTCAAGCCTTGCGGGGTGCGCGTCAGGCGCAGGGTCGCGAGGTCGTCGTCGTACTCGCGCAACATCGGCGCGAGCGGATGCGCCGCGATGGCGCGCACCAAATCCAAGCGCGCCGGCGGCCCATCGGGCACCGGGGTTGCGGCGCTTTGGGCGTTCTGATTGGAACACGCCGCCAACGTAACCAGCAGCGCGAAGATCGCAAAACGCATTACGGCGGCGGGAACGTCCGGGAGTATTTGAAGTCGATACCGTTGTTGCCGGTATCCAGCGGAATCGTGGTCGTCGAAATGCCGGTCGCCGTCGGATTCGTCTGATTGAGAAACGGCTGCAATGCAAAGACGTTCGCCTGCGTCGAGGTGTACGTCGTCAACTGCAACTGCGAGGCGATGTTCGGACGGTACTGCACCGTGTATGCGGTGCGGCGCGTTTCGTTGAATGTCTGCGCGAAGATGAAGCTAACATTTTCGCCGAGATTCTTGACCGCGCTCACGCCCAGACCGCTCTGCAAATCGTTGGTAATCTGGAAGTTGTTGAGGCCCAGCGTGTCGCCGACGGCCGTCGACAGCGGTTCGAGCAAGTTGCGCGTGAACAGCATGTTCAGCTGCCCGGCCGCAATATTGGTTAGCGCCGAACCGGCCGAGAACGAACCGCCGCCGGTCGACGCGACGCCCCGAACCGCGCCGATCGACTGCGCGTTGACGAGCAAGCCAAGAATCTGATCGCGATCGTACGGCGGCTGCGATGCGAACTCCAGGTTCAAGTTCGTGGCCGGGCCGGTCACGCGCAACGCCACGTCGGTACTCGGTTTCGCGATGTGCGTGGAGGCGGTCGCGTTGACCGAAGGAATGATGCCGCCGTCCGGATCGAACGTGACCACGCCGCTCTCGACGCGGAAATCGCGCAAGAAGCTGACCGTTCCGCCGGTCGCGGTAAACTGCCCCGAGAGCCGCGGCTTCGCAAGCGTTCCCGCCACGTCCAACGCACCGGTCGCGCCGATATCGACGTTCGAACTCACGACGCGCACGTCTTTGCCGACGGCGATGTGCATGTCGAACGCAACCGGCGGAATTTGCGGGGCGGAGCTGCCCGCCGGCTTGGGGTTGTACAGCGCCGTCAACGGTATACGCGCAGAAGCAACCGCAACCGTGCCGGCAACCAGCATGCGTCGATCCGGCTTGCGGCTCACCGTCATGTTGGCGTCGAGCTTCCCTTTGAAATACTTGGGCAGATCGAACTGGGCTTGGGTGGTACGCATCGAGAGTTCGAATGCTGCCGCGGCCGGATCGCGGAAGTTCGGGAACCAGGCGTAGCCGTTGCCGGCCACGCTTCCGCCGCCGGCGCTGGCGCGAATCTCTTGCAGCGTTACCGTCTGGCGGTTGAGGCTCACTTGCGCGACCGTGTTGGTAATCGGAATGGATTCGTCGGGCGAGGAGAACGAACCGCCGGTCAGCGCCATCGATCCGCCCAGCGACGGCTTGTTGAGGTTGCCGTCGACCGTTGCGGTGCCGTCGATGCGTCCCGTGATCTTCGAGTTTTTCGGCAGCAGCGACGCGAAGTTCGACAACTCGAGATCGTCGGCGGTGATACGCGCGGAGACCGGTACGCCGCCGGGATCGAGTTCGAAGGGCGCGAGTCGGATCGGCATCGTCGCATCGGCCAGCACGCGCCCGCGTTCGAAGTTGACGCCGGCACCGGATAGCGAGATCGCACGGCGCGTCGCCTCGATTCGACCGAATATCGAGGCCGCGGTGAAATTGCCGTAACGCGGCTTGGTCAGCTGCAAATCGTTCACGACGTCCGGGTTATCGCGCGTACCGCGAACGTGCGTCGTCATCGCCAGAGCTCCCGAGGCATCGTATTTCGCTTCGAGCGCGGTGTTGGCCAATGCGCCGACGTCGTCGACGTTGGTGCGAATCTCGATCGCCAACGGATCGCTGGAGCGTAAACCGAAGCCGCCGTCGGCGTCGATGGTCAGATGCGGTGCGCGAACGGCGAGCGTTTGCAGACGCCCGCGCCCGGCTCGGGTTGCAAGCGTTGCGACGACGCTATCGACATGCGTTCGTTGAACGGTTGCGTCGACCACGCTGGCGTGCACGTTCGTATCCAAGCTGGGGAACGTTCCACTCACCGTGGCATCGACCGATGCGGTTCCGGTAACCGGCAGCTGCAACCCGGCTACCGGTAACCAATGCGCCAACGCGACGTTGCGCGCGCGCCCGTTCAAGTTCACGAATCCACGCAACCCTACCGCGCCAACCGCGGTGAAATTGCCGTATTGACCGTCGGCCGCCAGGTTGGTGTGGATGTCGCCCGCGTTGCCGCTCCACGCCGCGCGCGTCGTCCCGATGGCGACGCCCCGTACCGCCGTGCCGGTCAACATCGCGTTGCCTTGCGTTGCGAGCACATTTCCGCCGGATAATGTGGCCGACGCATGCAAACTTCCGTGTCCCGCGAGCATGTCGCCGGCATCGAAGAAATCGTTGAAATCGGCGGCGTCGAGATACGGCGCGGCGACGTTCAACCGCTGTGTCGCCGGCGCAAGATCACCCGAGAACTCGATCGCCGTCGAGCCGATCCCGACGCTTCCATCGCGTAGCGCGATGGATCGCTGCGTTCCGCTCAACGACGTTTGTAACGCGTGAAACGGCAGCCCATTCACGGCGCCTTCGGGCGCGTCGAGCGTGCCGGAAACGGCGACGTCGCTTCCGCGTCCGGTCGCGCGAACGCGAGCGTCGACGCTGCCCTCGATCGTTTTGGCGAGGCTCGGCCGCGCGATGGCCACGATCGACGAAACGTCGGCCGCATGCACGCGCGCATCCACATCGTAAGCCGGCTCCCCCTCCGTTACGCCGCTGACAACACCTTGCGCGCGAACGAAGTTCCCCGCCGCGGCAACCGTAGCGCTTTGCAGGTCGACCGCGCCATCGTTATACGATGCGATGGCGAGCGCGATGGCGTTGAAGGTTCCGATTCCGCTGGCGCTCATCGCGATGGCCAACTTCGATTGCGGCGTCATGCCGAAACGTGCGTCGGCGGCCGCGACGTGCCCGTACGGTGTGACGACGTTGCGCGCACGCGCGAAGCCGTCCGCGTACGTTTGGGTGCCGTGCATTCCGGCCAACATATCGGCGTCGATCGCGCCGCCGATACCGTGCATGCCCACGCGCAGTCCGGAGGCGGCGACGTATGCGTCGTACCGTTGGTGTGGGTGGTCGACCGCGGCGCGCGCGTACAGCGTTCCATCGGCCCCGTCGAACGTCACCGGGCCGATGGTGCCGGTGCCGTTACCCCGCAGATGGAACGTCGCGGCTAGCGTGTCGCGTCCATTGGAACCGCGTGCGGCTCCGAACGCGTCGACCGACGCCGGCGTGTCGCCGACGGCCAGCGCGTCTGCGTAGACGGGCAGATCGGCCAGCATCGGCGGCGTTTGCGGAATCGAATTCGACGGCACGGTTGCCGCGGCGGCGAACGCGACCGCGTCGCGCTTCGACTTGGTGTCGAGGCGGCCGTGCGCGCGTACCGCGATGGATCGATACGAACTCGCGGCATCGAGTACGACCACGCGCCGCCCATCGAACGCCAGCGTTGCGCTGGTGTTGCCCGAGGCGTACTGCTGGAAATGAATCGTGGGCGCACGCGCGGAGATCAGCACGAGCGGTGCGGCCGGTTGGCCTTCGACGGCGACGTTCAACGCGACGCGCCCGGAGATCGGGAGCTTTGCCGTTTGCGCGAGCGCCGTGCGAAGATCGCGCACGTCACCTTGTCCGGAAACCGTGAGGCGCAACTGGGGCGCCAGCAATCCGAAAACGCCACCATCCAATCGCATCGGAACGTGGGCTAACGTTCCGACGACGCCGTGCATCAATAAACCGTCGGTGTAAACGGAAATCGGGCCGCGCACCGCTTCCAACGGAGCGTTCAGCCCCGCGACCAGCACGCGGCCACCGTCGATTTTCGCGGTCGCGCTAATGTGGTTGTCCATCGCGCCGTTGGCGCCGGGAAGCGTTCCGACGCGGGCGTCGAGGCCGGTAAGTTCGCCGGCCGTCAGTTTCAAAGCGCTCGAGTGGATCGCGAAGTCGGCCAGCGTTGCGATCGGCAAGCGCGCCGACGTCCAGCGCTGCAAGCCAAACTGATTTGCGGCGTCGATCGTGCCGTGCCCGCCGATGTCGAACCGCCCGTTGTCGTCAAGGTATACGAGGTAGGCGTCGTACCGCGTAGTGGCTTTCGTCGCTACGTGCATGTTGACGAACACTTCGCTGAAGGCGAAGTGACCGGCCGACGGTATAAGCGGTGCCCGATCGTACAGGTCGACGCGCACGTTCTGTACGTGTCCGTCGAACAAAAACGACGGCAGCGGTCCGGCATTGCGTGGTCCCGCCTTCTGAGACGGAATGTTGTACGTGCCGTCGGCGTGACGGATGATCGTGACGTGGCCGCGGTCTACATCGAAGCCGGTAAGCCCGAACGCGTGCGAACCACCGGGGAGCAAATCGCGCAGCGAGTACGAGACGGTGGTCGTTGCGATGTGCGCGATCGGTTCGCCCTGCAGGTTGTGCAAATCGACATCGTGGAGCGTCGCGCGGGTCAGCCCCAACTCGAGGCCGCCGATGCTGGCTTTCACCCCCATTGTCGCGGCGACGCCGACGATGGCACCGCGCACGAAGCCCGGCGCCATCCACACCCCGACGAGCACGATGACGACTAGGACGGCGGCCGAGACCGCAATCCAGCGTCCACGCGAGCGCACGCTATCGCTCCGTTACGTCGAGTGACAGAAGATCGTCGAGCGTTTCTCGCCGGGCGAGCACACGCTCGCGTCCGCCTTCGACGCCGACAACCGCTGGGCGAAAGAACCGATTGTAGTTGCTCGCCATACTATAGGTGTAGGCGCCGGTGGTCGTCATGGCCAGTAGCGTCCCGCGGCGAATCGCCGATGGAAGCGGCATATCGACCATCTCGTCGTTTTCGCACGAGCGTCCGCAGACGGTCATGGTCTCCATTGGACCGTCCACGCCATCCGCAAACACGGCGTGGTGCGCGCCGTACAGCGCGGGTCGCGGGTTGTCGGCCATGCCGCCGTCCACGATCACGAAGGTTCGGCTGGAGCGGCGTTTCACGGTCATCACGCGATACAAGGTCGTACCCGCTCCGGCCACGATTACGCGTCCCGGCTCGATTTCGAGGGCGGGTTCGGCGATGTCGAGGCGGGTAGCCGCTTCGACCGCCTCCTGGTGTAGCGTTTTCGCAACCGACGCGAGCTCGAGGGCGGGCGCCCCCGCGGCATCGATTCCGAAGCCGCCCCCAGCGACCAGCGTGCGGATCGGAAAACCTTGCGCTGCAAAGCGGGCAGCCGCTTCCATGAGGCGCGCGACGTTCAGCCCGAACGGCTCGACGAGATCGATCTGCGAACCGATGTGGCCGTGCAGTCCGCTCAGCTGTAGGCCCGGGTTAGAGCGAAACAGGGCGATAGCTTCCTGTTCGAGTCCCTCATCGAATCCGAACTTCGTCCGGTCGCCGGCGGTTCGCACGAACTCGTGTGCGTGCGCTTCCACGCCGGTATTCAAACGCAACACGATCTCGAGGGGCGGGCGCCCGACGTGGGTTCGTGCGATTCGCTCGAGCTCGCGAAGCTCGTCGATGCCGTCTACGATTACGCGTCCGGTGCGTCCGGCTGCCACCGCGTGGAGTTCGTCTTCATCTTTGCCCGCGCCGTGAAAGGTCAGTCGTCTGGGCGGAAAAGCGGCGCGTTCGGCGATCGCAAGTTCGCCGAGCGAACATATGTCGAGGCCGATGCCCAGCGATTCGATCAACCGGGCGAATGCAACCGTGAGGAACGCTTTGCCGGCGTACGAGATCGAGATGCCGTGGGGATCGCAAGCGGAGCGCAACTCGGCGATGCGAGCACGCACGAGATCCAGATCGAGCGCGATCAACGGCGTACCGTATTGCCGTGCCAGCAATTCGGCCGAAAGGCCACCGATGTGCAGCGATTGCGTCATTCGGAAACCGCGGCGCCCAGACTGCGAATCTGGTCCTCGAGGGTGTGAATGCGCGAACGCGATCGATCCGCGTCGATGTGGTCGTAGGCGGCTGCCGCGCTCGTCGCGATCGCTTCGAGCAAGGCGCGTTCGTCGCTGGTTAACGGAACGTCGTCTTGGCGGCCGCCGTACAAAACGAAACCGAATACTCGCCCGCGCATGACCAGCGGAATTACCAGGGTTGGAGCTTTACGCCCGGTCGGCAGCGCGATCGATTCGAGACGGCGTTCGTCGAACTCGATCGATCCGAGATCGGCGCGCAGCGCGACGATGACCGGATCTTCGGCATCGATACGCTGGAGCTCCGAGACGCTCCATCCCCGGTCGGCACGACGTTCGAAGACGGCGCCGTCCGGCGTTGCCAAGAACAATGCGCTGGACGATAAGCCGAGCACCCGAACGGGTTCGTCGATCAGAAATTCGATAACGGTTTTCTCCGAGGACGTATTCGACAGCGCGCGCGCTGCCCGTTGCAAGATTTGCTCCGAGCGGCGTTGATCGCGAAAGAAGATGCGGTTGAGCAGATCTTCCACGCGCTCGTGCAAGGACTTGAGTGAAAACCCGATGATGAGCGCGGCTGCAAGGCTCACGTACAATGCCGGCCGCGTGCTTTCGAAGAGTTGTTCCGCCCACCACTCGATGACACCGAAGAAGAGCACGAGGATCACCGTCGTCGCGCCGTAGACCACGGCGCGTCCGATTACGAAGCGGAAATCGATGACGCGTTGCGAGAGGAAGCCGTAGAGCACGAAGGCCGAGCCGATCACGGCGAACCACGGTTGCAGCGCGTCGGTCCAGGCTTCCAATGCGAGCAGCGCCGTCGATGTGTCGCCGATCAACGCGCTGAGCACGTCGGAAACCGCCCACAGCAAATCGAGAATCGGCGCCAATGCGATGCCGGCGATCACCCATGCAACGCGCCGGCCCTCAAGCGCGCGCGCGCCGGACGCGATGTACGCCAGCCCGCAGATCACGCAGACGAGCAGCAGCATATCCAGGCCGCTCATCAGCAACCTGGTCGGCCCCGGCATCTGGAACTTCTGGAAGACCAGCCACACGATCGGATCGACCCAGACGATAAATACCAGAACCGCTACGACGATCGCCGCTCCAAAAAACCACGGCCACGCGCGCCCTTTCCTACCGTACAATCGCTGTGCGAAAACCAGCAGCGTGATTTGCGTCAGTGGATAGACGACTTGGATCAGCAGATCGCTTCCGATGTTGACCGGCCAGCGCGCGAGTTCGAGCACGGATTGGTTGACTTTGATCAGCACTAGCAGCGTGTAGATGTAAAACGCAAGCGTGATCGGGCGCGGCCGCATCAGAAACAGCGTCGTCGCCAACCCGAGCGACAAGAAAAAGCTTAACGGTATGCCGATGTCGCGCGCTATGGTCGCACGTCGCGAATAATCCGGCGGCGTGGCCGAGAGCAACAGCGGAAAGCGATGCGAGCCCCGGCGTACGGTGAGTTGCATGCGCGCGTTCGATGGGGCAGCCAGCAGCGCAAAACGCTGCTCGGGCGTCAGTTGTGAGAGGTCGATGCGATCGCCGGTCTGCAACCCGGTGGTGTCCGAACCCGATTGAACTTGTACGCGGTCGGTGTTGGCTTCGAAATGCAGCGGAAACGAGCCCAAATGGGTCGCGTTGACTTCGACCGTCACGAAGACGAGAATCATCAGCACGGTGCCGATAGCAACGACCGCAAACGATAACCTGTCGCACACGAATGTAACGGCGGCGCGCATCGCGGGCATCTTACGCGACCGCCGGTCGGCACCTTCGATTAAAGGGGCGCGCGGCCGAAAACCCGCACCTTTCCGGATGGCAGCTGTGTCCTCGGATGCGTCGGTCGCGCACGCGCCGGCGTTGCGCCGGACGCTCGGGCTCACCGACGTCGCGCTGTTTTTCGTGGTCGCAGCCTCGAATCTCCAATGGGTCGCGACCGCCGCCGCCGCGGGTCCATCGTCTTTGCCGATCTGGATCTTGGGTGGCGCGACCATGTTCTTGCCGCTGTCGATCTGCGTGATCTATCTAACGCAGCGATTTCCCGATGAGGGCGGCATGTATGTTTGGAGTAAACGCGCGTTCGGGTCGTTCGCCGGCTTCTTTACCGGTTGGACGTATTGGACTTCGAACTTGCCGTATTTTCCGGCACTGCTCTACTTCGCGGCCGGAAACGCTCTGTATTTCGGCAACTGGAGCCACCGGTTCGGAACGTCGCCGGTCTACTTCATCGCCTTTGCGCTGGCTGGCTTAACCTTCGCGACCGTACTCAACATCTACGGGTTATCGGTCGGACGGTGGCTGAACAACGCCGGCGCACTGAGTCGTTGGCTGGTGACGATCGCGCTGATCGCGCTGGGCGGCATCGTTTGGGCGAAGTTCGGTGCGGCATCGCCGATGACGCTGGAGGCGATGCGACCCGAAGCGAATTTGAAGAACGCAATCTTTTGGTCGGTTATCGCATTTGCTTGGACGGGTCCCGAAGCGGCGTCGTTCATCGCCGGCGAGGTGCGCGAACCACGCCGTTCGATTCCGTTGGGACTAGCCATCGCCGCGCCGGCGATCGCCGTGATCTACGTGCTTGGCACGGTTGCGGTGCTGGCATCGCTGCCCTTCCATTCGGTGGACCAGTCGTCGGGCGTGATGCAGGCGATCTCGACGGTTGCGTTGCGTCTGAACGCGCAATGGATCGTGCCGATCGCGACGTTGCTGGTGGTCGTCAGTTGCTTGGGCAGTTGCGGCGCCTGGTTGGGCGCGGTCGGCCGAATTCCGTTCGTCGCCGGCATCGACCGGTATCTTCCGAAGGCGTTCGGTACCATGCACCCGCGCTGGGGATCGCCGGTCGTCGCGTTGTTGACGCAATCGGGCATTGCGGCCGTTTTCGTCGTGCTCGGACAGGGCGGCAGCACGGTGCGCGGTGCGTACGATGTACTCGTCGGCTCGACCGTATTGATCACGATGATTCCGTTTATGTTTCTGTTCGCGTCGGCGATAAAGTTGCGCGGCGGGCTCTGGATCAGCACCTGCGCCGTCGTCGGCTTCGCAACGACGCTTGCGGCAGCTGTCTTCGCGCTGGTTCCAGCCCCGGACGATCCGGATAAACTGTTAAGCATCGTGAAGGTGCTGTTCCTGACATCGTTACTCGCGGGTGCCGGCGTTTTCGTGTACGTGTTCGGACGGCGCCGCTTCGCGAACGGCTGAACCTGAATACCGCGGGGACGCCCGCGACCGCTCGCGAACGCCGCCCACATGCGTAATCTTTCCGTCTTTTTTGCGCGCGGGTTTTTCATCCTAGCCGCGCTCGCACTGGCGCCGGCCGCCATTGCGGCGCCGCCGCAGAGCGATGTTCCGCGCATCGCACACGTAACGGTTGTATTCATGGAAAACCGCGAGGACGAGCTCGTCGTCGGCAACAAGAGCGCGCCGTACTTCAACAAAGAACTGGTTCCGCAAGGTGTGTTGATGACCAACTCGCACGCCGTTTCCCATCCGAGCGAGCCGAACTACCTCGCGTTGTTCGGCGGCTCGACGTTCGGCGTGACGTCCGATAAATGCCCGCTGTCGTTCGACGCTCCAAATCTCGCGAGCGAAGCGATTAAAGCCGGTTTAAGCTTCGCCGGGTATGCCGAGTCGATGCCGCAAGACGGCTACACCGGCTGCCGCACGATATTATACGCGCGCAAACACGTTCCGTGGGTCGATTTTACGAACGTCCCGGCGTCGCTGAATCTCGCCTATCACGGGTTTCCGGCGCAGCCGGCGTCGGTCATGTTTATCACGCCGAACATGTGTAATGACATGCACGACTGTCCGACGCTCACCGGCGACCGCTGGCTGCAGCGGAACTTGCCGCCGATCATCGCGTGGAACATGAAGAACGACGGGCTGTTGGTGATTACGTGGGACGAAGCCGAGCCGGACAATGGGACGAACAAGATACCGACGTTGTTGATCGGACCGATGCTCAAAGCCGGCACGACTTCGTCGCAGCGCATCGACCACTACGCGGTGCTTCGTACCATCGAAACGGCACTCGGTTTAGGGTGCTTACAAAAGGACTGCTCCTCAAGCCCGATCGCCGGCATCTGGCGTTGAGCGTTTATTCTGTAGCGTAAGAAACGCTACCAGCGCCGAGCCGAGCGTCAGCACGACGCACGAGAGCGCGACCGCGCGAAATCCGTCGGTATACGCTCGGCCCACCACGGCGATTTCTTTGGGATCGTGTAGGCGCGCGCCGGCAAGCGAGCTGCGTTGGGCGTCGACGTCGGCGCGCTGGCGCGCGGACAGAGCGGCGACATCCATCCGCACATCGAGCCGCGAGTTAAAGGCGAACGCGATCAACGAGCCGAGAATCGCGATCGCCAATAGTCCGGCGACGCGCGAAACCGCATTGTTCACGCCCGACGCAACACCGACGTTGTGTTCGGGGACCGAATCGATCATTGTGGTCGTCAACGGCGCGACCGTCAGGCCCATGCCGATCCCAACGAAGATCACCGCCGGAAATATTCCGGTCCAGTAGTGCAGGTTGGGCATAAGGGCCAGTAGCCCAAAACCGATGGCCGTGATTAATGGCCCGGTCACGAGCATCGTGCGCCGTCCGATTCGATAGACCAGCGCGCCGGCGGTGCGCGACAACAGAACCATTAATACCAGGAACGGCAACATCGAGAGGCCCGCTACCGTAGCGCTGTAGCCGTCGACTTGAATCATCACGAACGGCAAGAAGTAGAAGATGCCCGACAGCGCTCCGTAGAGCAGAAACGTCATCCCGTTGATGCCGCTAAACTGGCGGCTAGCGAACAGTCCCAACGGCAAAATCGGATTGCGAACGCGGCCTTCCAGCGCGACGAACCCGGCGAGCAACACGAACCCGGCGACGACCGAACAGATTGGAAGCACGTTCCAACCGACAACGCCGCTCATTATAAACCCGTAGACGATGGCGCCGAGCGCCAACGACACGACCACCGAGCCGGCGATGTCGAGCGGGCCGCTTTCGTTTTGATCGCGGCTTTCGGCCACGTGCCGAATCGCGATCGCCATTACCGCAATCGCGATGGGAATGTTGATGAAGAAAACCCAGCGCCATCCGAAGTGGTCGACGATCGTTCCGCCGGCTACAGGGCCGATCGCGCCGGCAACCGCAGTCCACCCCGACCACACCCCGACGGCCTTTCCACGGGCTTCGCCTTCGAACGTGGCGCCGAGCAGCGCGAGGCTGGCGGGCGCAAGCATCGTGCCGCCCGCACCTTGCAGCAACCGCGCGGCGATGAGCGCGGGCATCGATTGGGCCAATCCGCATACGATCGAGCCGACCGCGAACGTCGCGACACCGATCAGAAACAGGCGCTTGCGGCCGTAGCGGTCGCCTAGGCCGCCGCACAATAGCATGAACGCGCCAAGGACGAGCGTGTAACCTTCAACTACCCACTGCGCAGCAAATGCGTTCGCGTGGAACGCATCCTGGATGACTGGGAGCGCGATGGAGATGACGCTCCCATCGATGAAAACCAGGCTGGAACCGAGCACCGTTGCGGCCACGATCCAGGTGCCGGATGCCGCCGCGGTTCCTCGTTGCATGGCAGGGCTGTTCGCCGCCGAATGCCGCTACGACTCGTCAGAACGGAGGAGCGAAATATGGAGCACACCCTCGTACACATCGCCGCCACCGCCGCGTGGTTTTTCGTCATCGTTTTCATCTTCGCGCTGATCGGCGTGTGGGCGACGATCGCGTGGATCGTCAGACTATTCCGTCGCGGTGAGGCTGCGGTCGAGGGCGGCGTGCAGTCGATCGAGCGGCGGCTCTAGTTCGGGAACCCGCCCCGGGTTCTTCAGAAAATGAGCGACTTGTAGTCGGCGACCGATTCGAAGCCGACGCGCCGGTAGAGCGCGATCGCTGGTTCGTTGAAATCGTTGACGAACAGCGAGAGCGACGGCGAAAAATCCAGTAGCCGGTCGCATATCTCGGCCAGAGAGGCGGTCGCGAGCCCGCGACCGCGCGCGTCGAGTGGGCTCCAAACGCCTTGCAGTTGCGCGCTGTTGCGATCCCAGGCACCGACGTTGCAAAAGAAGCAGATCCGGCCGTCGGATTCGCCGACCCACCAGCGGTCGCGCGCGATCATCTCGCGAATGCCCGAGGTGAACTCGGCGCGCGTAGTGCGCGGATCGTAACCGAGCTCGCCGATGATCATCTGCGCCGAATTCTCGGCAACGATCGATGCTTCGGCCGTTCGCGCCGTGCGTACCCGGACGGGGATGCTCGAACGTTGCAACATCGAGCGGTCTAATCGCATCACGAACTGGCGCTCGCGTACCAGGCGCGGCGGTTTGTGCGCGTTGGCAACCAACTTCCAGAAGGACGTGACGGTCGCTTGCGGTCCAATGATCATCCGCTGACCGTTGCGCCGTACGCTCTTCGCGAACGTGGCAAACTCCGGAGCGGTCGAAGGATCGCCGGCCAATAAAATTTCGTTACCGAAGTAACCAACACCGCGAACGCCGTCGTCGCCGAACGCGACGCCGATCGAACTGCGTGCTTGCGCCGAACCGTACAACACCAGGTGCGCGATGACGACGCGTTCGTCGGGCCGGCGTTCGAGAAACTCGAGCGCTGCAGCTTCGTTGCGCGACGACAACCGTTCAATCATACGCGATCGACTCGACGGTTACGACCGCGGTTCCGGCCGGACGGCGAATGGCGACTTTGTCTCGGGTTCGATGACCTTCGAGCGCTTCGGCGTAGGGCGACGTCCAGCTGATGGTTCCGGCGGTAGGTTCGGCTTCGTCCTCGCCGACGATGTGCACCGTGATGCGCGAGCCGTCGGATTGGCGTAGCGTAACGGTAGCTCCAAACGAGATAACCTTTGGGTCGTGCGATGCGCCGTCGATAACCTGCGCGGATGCGATGCGCGCACGCAGATACTCGGCATCGCGCTCGTCATCGCTCGCTTGTGCGCGTTCGAGCGCGGCGTGCAATTGCGCGAAACCTTTTGGGGTGACGTAGTTCGGACGCTGGCTGCCGGCGGTGCGCGGTAACGGGCGTTCCGGGCGATCGTCGTCTTCTTTGACGAATGCTCGGCTCACGTTCGAACGATTCGTTCGAGGGCTTGCCGAACCCTCAACGCGTGCGGGAACTACTCGAACGGCTGCGGTCCGCAAAGTCGGTATTCGTATTGACCGGTTCCGGAATTTCGGCCGAAAGCGGCCTGCCGACGTTTCGCGGTGTGGGTGGTTTATGGCGCACCCACCGTGTCGAAGAACTGGCCTCGCCGGAGGGATTCGCACGCGATCCACGGCTGGTTTGGACGTGGTACAACGAGCGCCGCGCGGCGCACGAGCGCGCGCAACCGAACGCCGGGCATCTTGCGCTGGCGGCGATGGAACGGCGCATCGGAGATTTCACGTTGGCGACGCAAAACGTCGATTCGCTGCATCTGCGCGCCGGATCGTCGAACGTGCTCGAACTGCACGGTAAATTGCGCGAGGCGCGATGCACCGGTTGCAACGAGCGCCGTCCGATCGAACCGAGCGGGTTGCCGCTGAATGCGATCGAGCATGGATGCGGGGGCCGCTGGCGTCCCGACATCGTGTGGTTCGGCGAGAGCCTGCCGGCAGCGGATTGGCGAGAAGCCGAGCGGGCTGCCGCTCGCGCGGACGTCATTCTGGTGGTCGGGACGAGCGCCGTTGTGTATCCAGCTGCCGCGCTCGCCACGAGTTATAACGCCCGCGCGTTCGTCGCGGAAATCAATCCCGAAGCGACCGCGATCAGCCAGCGCGTCGATTGCACGATCCGCGATTCCGCTGTGAGCGCCTTGCCTTTGCTCGATTGGAGGGCGTTCTAGCGAGGCTGTCTTCGCTTAGTAAGACTAGCATTCGCCTGGCGGAGCAGGTTCGAGGATTGCAGAATAAGTCGCAGATCTACTCGGACCGTTGCTTACATACCAGGAGGCATATGCGAAGAACATCACGGGCGTTTGCGGCAGCCGTAGGGCTGTCGTTCGCGCTGTCCGCCTGCGGCGGGCATGGCATCTCGACGCTGCCATCGCTGCCGGCCGCATCCGACGCCGCCACCGCGCAATCGGCTGGCGTGACGCACTCAGATCTTTCGAACTCCCCGTTGATTTCGACCCCTCAGATGTCTGGAAAGCTGGCGTTTACGGACTCCGGCGTTCATCCGCGTAACGCGATCGTTCGCGTATCCATCACGTTGCGCTATAACCATCAAAACGAGCTCGACGAGCTGGTCGCCAAATTGAGCAGCCGGCAGGCGGGTTCGCATCGCCACTTCCTCTCCGCGCAACAGTTTAATGCGTACTACGCGCCGACGCCTCAGCAAGAGCGCAGCGTCATTCAGGCGCTGCGAGCCGCGGGCTTCAAAATCGAGAAGCGTTACGCGAATCGCACGATCATCGCCGCGACCGCGCGCACTTCTAACGTCGAAAGCTTTTTCTCGACGGAAATTCACACCGTTCACCAAGGCTCGTACGGCGATCGCTATACGAACGTCAAGGTTGCAACGGTGCCTTCGTCGATCGCACAATACGTGCGCGACGTATCGCTGAACAACCTCGTGGTGGTTCGCACGGTCGCCGATACAACCGGCGGCGGACGCACCGCGCCGCAGTTCGCGACCGACTCGCAAGGCCGCACCGTCATCCCCCTCAACGGCGTGAAGACGATGGATTCCACCGGTAACCTCGTGAACGGTGGATTCGAAAGCGGTTCGTTCAGCCCAGGCTGGGTCGACGAAAGCAGTGGCTCTCCGGATGCACGTATTTCGACCGCGCTCGCGCATTCGGGAACGTACTCCGCATTAATGGGCAGCACGTCGCCGCCCGAAACGTATTTGTGGTCCTCGATCGCACAGTCGGTTAAGGTGCCCACGAACGGTAAGCTGAGTTTCTGGGTGTACCAAGGCTCGAACGAAGGCACGATGGGCTACGGTACGCGCTACGCGTACCAGGCCGGCTACCTGCTGAACAGCGGCGGAAGCATCCTCACGACGTTCTACAAGACCGTCAACAATACGAACGGTTGGGTGAACTACAACATCAACCTTGCCAAGTACGCCGGACAAACCGACTACATCTATTTCGGCGTATACGGCGACGGCTACAGCCAAACGTACACGTATCAATACGTCGATGACGTAGCATGGGTAGGCGCCACGCCGACCCCGTCGCCAACGCCGACGGCCAAACCGACGGCGACCCCGACGGCCAAACCGACGGCCACGCCGACGGCGCAACCGACGGCCACGCCGACAGCGAAACCAACGGCAACACCGACGGTGGGTCCGACCGCCACGCCGACGGCCGCCCCGACTTCGACGCCGGGCTCCGGCTGCAACGGTGCAGCCCCGGATAGCGGACCGCTCACGAACTCGGATGGAACGCTCGCGACCGGCGTTGCGAAGGCGTTTGACTACCCGGTTCAGCACGGCTGCAACGGTGCCGGCCAAACCGCTGCGATCGTCATCGACGATCCGGTCAACGCGACATACACCAAGGCGTACCTATCGGCAGCGCAAGTAACGCAAACCGGTACGGTTACAAACGAAGCCGTCGACGGTGGCGGCAGCGGTGACGATCCCGAAACGGATCTCGACGTTCAAACGATCTCGGGTCTCGCGCCGGGCGCGAACATTATCGTCTACGACATCGGTTCGCTCGGAGATCAACAGATCGAAGATGCGTACAACCAGGTCCTCACCGATGCGAAGGCGTCGGCGGTAAACTCGTCGTTCGGCGGTTGCGAATCCAGCGACCCGTCGTTCGCCGATTCTACTAACTCCATCGCCGAACAGGGCGCATCCGAAGGCGTCGAATTCTCGGCGTCCAGCGGTGATACCGGAAGTAACGAATGCAGCGGCAAGAAGGGCGTCAGCGCTCCCGCCGGCGGTCCGTACTTCTCATCGATCGGTGGCGTAAACTTCACCGAGACCAGTCAGGGCGTGCTGGAAACCGTCACCGAAGGCAGCGCCAGCGGTGATTCCGGCGGCGGCGGCGTTTCGACCGTGTTCGCACTTCCGAGCTACCAGAGCGGAATTGCCGGCATGATCACAACGGGCCGCAATCAACCGGATTACTCGTTGCCGTTCTTCCCGGTGGCAGTGTACACCGGTGGCGCCTTTGGTGAATACCTCGGAACGTCGTGGTCTTCGCCGGCATCGGTGGCGATGATCATAGAAGCCAACGAGCTTCACGGCAGCAAGGTGGGATGGGTGGATCCAACGATCTACAGCCTATTCTCATCCACCGGCTACAGCACGTACTACACGCCTTGCACGTCGGGCAGTAACGGTGCCTACTCGTGCAACGCTACGCAGTACAATCAAGCCGCCGGCATCGGCGCACCGAAGGCCTGGGCGCTCGCAAACGCGCTCTAGTCCGGCTGCGATCGGTTAAGAAAAGCGGGGTGGTGCGAAAGCACCGCCCCGTTGGCTTTTATCGGATGGAAGTAAAGCCGCAAACAAGCGAGGGTTCCATCGGTCATCCAAGAACGAGCATCACAAATAGGAGGGCCAAGCATGCAATTCTCTTCAGTTCCGCGTTGGATTGCCACCGGCGCGTTCGTTTTCGCGGCCGTCGCTTTTGCTGCGATTCCGGGCCAAGCCCAAGTGCGGCAGCAGATGATGGATAAAGTTGCGGTGCAAGCCGGGAACGAGTTCGTTACGAAAATCAACGGCCAAAACTGCACCGATTTCAAATCGACGCTAAGTCAGATGAAGCAGGGCAGTAACGCCGGCTCGATGTCGGCAAAGCTCAAAGCGAACCCCGAAGCTCGCGGCAAGTACGTGAACATCGTCGGCGGCCCGCTGCTGAATAAGATGATCAACTGCGACATGCTCCCGGGCATGTAACCAGGTCCGACAGGTTAAGAGCGGCGCATTCGCGTGGCGATGTTGTAGATAAAGAACGCGACACTATACCCCATCGATCCGAGCAAGAGCCAGAGTGGAACGATCGGATGTGACGGCGGGTGTATGGACCACAAAATGAAAACGCAGGCAGCTGAAACCGCACCGGCGGCGCTCGTGGCGATGACCGTCCGATTGGAGAGGATCATCCGCTAACGATTCGTCGCCGGTGTGTCGTTTCCGCGGGGCTCCGAGGCGTCGACGTGGGAGGCGTCGTAGGGGCGGTCATGGAGAAGCCGTTGGAATTCCTTGAAAGCAAGATTCCGAATTTCCCGGGCTATAGTACCGACGACGATCGCAAGGTCTCCGACGAGTTAGTGCGCTCGTATCTCGGCGAGCGCTTGGCCGAAATGGAGACACATCCAGGGATCTCCGACGAGGCGCGCAAGAGCGTCGGCGATTTGTTGCTGCGCACGGCGTTCACCAATCAAATCGCGTACAAGGTATACGAAGAAGCCGCGCGCACAAACCCCGATTTCGATGCGATTGCGGCGGCGGATGTTGCCACCGTGCAGCTAGCCGACGGCGCGAGCAGCGTTACCGCCGCCGACGTCGCGCAATTCGCGCAACAATCGGCGCGCGTGCTAGATGGACGCGATCTCGCGATGCGCGGCGAGGTAGCAGCTTAGTGACAGGTGCTCGAAGCCGCGCTCGGTGATGCCGACGGCGCCGGCTGTGATTTGTGAAATAAACCGCCTAACGCTGAAGAAACGGCGCTGCCGGCGACGCCACCCGCAATCCCGCCGGTCGCAGAATTAACCGCGCCGGCTGCGGTGCTTTGCGCGTAGCCGACAACTTCGCCCGTGGCTTCATCCCAGTTGGTTGGAACGCCGAAATCCGGCGAGAACTGATCGATGATCTGTTGCGTGAGCGTCATCACCTGTGCTTGCACCACGCCGCCGACCGTTTGCGCCAGCAGCGATTGGCCGGGCTTCACGTCGTACCGCGAACCACCCGTCGTGGTTACGACGACCGGCGCGTTCGGGTTGCACACTTCGTAAACGTTCACGCGCAGCGTTCCATCCGGAGCGTACTCGATGTCGCCTTCGGTTCCGCGGACGCCGACGGTCGCGGTTGCCGTCGAGAACGTGTAGTTTGCCTTCGCACCCTGCGGGTGACGCACCGCAAAGCGAACCTTGCCGTTGAACACGACGAACTTCGCGCTAGCGATCTGCGATTGGTTGAAAAACGCAAGCTGCACTTTGCTATCCGACCCGACCAACACTTGCGAACTATCCGGCAAGGTCACTTGCGCCAACGAGTCCCCGCCGGTGATCGTGTAGTCGCGATCGGCGAGCCCGACGCTGGCCTTGACCGAAAGCGCTATGGGCTTTCCGTTCGGCACCTGATACGAGACGGTGCCCTTTTGACTCTGCAGCTGCTTATCGTCCGCTAGTGCGGGACCGGCGAGCACCAGCCCAAAGCAGGCTGCCAACGTACTAACGTGGCGAAGTCGCATCGGCGGACCTTACCCCCGCTTCCCGCTCGTACCTTTAGCAAGCGCCGGCGGAACCCACGCGTTCGAGCGGTGGTCAAGCGTGTACGTATGGCAGATAAGAATAATAAGACGGCGATCGTCACCGGCGCTTCTAAGGGCATCGGCGCGGCCGTAGCTAAGCGGCTGGCTTCGGATGGCTTTTGCACGATCGTAAACTACCTCTCGAGCGAAGCCGAAGCGCTTCGCGTGGTAGCAGAAATCGAAGATGCGGGCGGCCGGGCGGTTTCGGTGAAGGCCGACGTGATCGACCCCGCTGGGGTGCGTTCGCTGTTCGATCGGGCGGAGTCAGAGTTTGGGCCGGTCGATGTAATCGTCAATAACGCCGGCATTTTGCAACGCAAACTCATGGTAGACGTGACCGACGACGATTACCAACGCCTGATCGCGAGCAATCTCACGGGGTCGTTCAACGGCATGCGCGAGGGCGCGAAGCGCGTGCGTGACGGCGGACGCATCATCAATTTTTCGACCAGCATCATCGGCTACTACGTGCCGAGTTACGCGGTGTACGCGGGCGCCAAAGCAGCGGTCGAAGCGATGACGCACGTGCTCGCAAAAGAGTTGGGCGAACGACGCATTACCGTCAACGCAATCGCGCCTGGCCCGGTCGCAACGGAACTGTTTCTCACGGGCGCGTCGGAAGAAGTCGTCAAACGCCTCACCGCCGACATTCCGTTGGGGCGTCTGGGGGAACCCGACGATATCGCTGCGGTCATTTCGTTCCTCGCCGGACCGGATAGCCATTGGGTCAACGGACAAGTGATTAAAGCCAACGGCGGTCGCAACTAGAGGGAACACCAGAATTCGGCGACTAACGCCAGAGCGTGCTACGCTGGAAACGCGCCGGGTTGGCGCTCGCGCTCGCGCTCGTGCCTGTCGCCGCGAACGCGCAGCCGGCGATGCACTTGTTACCAGCGCCCGTGAGCGTGCAAGAATTGTCGTGCGAAGTCCCCGCGCGGTCCTTGACGCGTGTTCCGCAAAATCTCGATTCGGGAGCGTTCGAGGAGTTCCAATCGCGTTGGCAGGCGCTCGGCATCGGTTCGCTGAGGCCGGTTCCGGCAGCGCGAGCATCGGTCGATTTCACGCGCGACCCTTCGCTAGGTGCGCAAGCGTATCGGCTGACGGTCGATAGCGGTCGCGTCGCTATTGCTAGTTCGGATGCGGACGGCGCATTTTACGCCGTCGTCACCCTCGCACAGATGGCGATACGCAATCCCAACGGCGTTTGGGTCGTGCCGTGTGCGCGCATCGAGGATCGGCCGAAACTGCACTGGCGAATTCTATCCGACGACGTTTCCCGTGGGCCGCTTCCGACGATGCAATATTTCGAAGAACGCATTCGCACGATCGCCGCGTTCAAAATGAACGGCTACTCACCGTACATGGAAAACGCGTTCGTCGATCCGGCCAACCCATTGCCGTCGCCGCTGGACGGTATCACGCCGGCGCAGCTACGCGCGTTGGCTCGATATGCGGCGCGCTTCCACGTGGCGCTCATCCCCGAGCAACAGACGTTCGCGCACATGCACAATACCCTGCAGGTCGAGCAGTACGCTTCGGCAGCCGAACTGCCGCACGGGTTTCTGTTATCGCCGGCCGATCCGCTGAGCCAATCCTATCTGCAGAGCACGATCGACGCAGAGCTCGCGGCGGTGCCGCATGCGCCGTTCTTTCACATCGGCTCGGATGAAACCGCGACCCTCGGGCTCGGAACGACGCAAGCCTACGTCGCGCAACACGGGCTGCTGCAGGCGTTCGCCGGCCACGTCGATGCGATGCAGAAAATCGTCGCGCCGTCGGGCGCGCGTATCATGCTGTGGGGCGATGCGATCGACAAGGATGCATCGATCATGCCGCTGCTTCCCCGTAACGCCGTAATCGTCAACTATCAATATGCGGCGCAAGCCGACTTCCCCAAATCGATCGCGCGCGTGGCGAGTGGCGGCTTCGACCAAATGGTGGCGCCGGGAGCGAGCAACTGGAACGAGATCTATCCGAAGATCGAAACCTCGATTCCCAACGAACGCAACTTCATCGGCGCCGGAAAAGCTGCCAACGTGCTGGGCGCATTCGAAACGGTGTGGCACGATGACGGGGAGTCGCTGTACGAAGCGACCTGGTATCCGGTACTGTATGCGGCGGCACAAGCGTGGGAAACCCGCGACGTGACGCCCGAAGCATTCGCGCGGTCGTATCCGAGCGCGTTCTACGGTATCGACGACGCGCGATACTCGCACGATGCACAAACGCTCGGTCACGTCCTAAGCGCGCTCGAAACGTCAGAGTACGATACGACCAACGCGCTGTTCTGGACCGATCCGTTCGACGCTCCGGCGCAAGCGCGGATGGCCAAGGTCGATTTGCGGCAAGTGCGGCTGGATTCCGAATCGGTCGAACGGCATCTCATCGACGCGCATCCGCCTCTGCATGCGAACGCCGCATTCGTCACGTTCTTGGCAGCGCGGCGCTTCGATGCATTGGCGCGTAAGTTCCAGATCGGCACCGAAGTGCGCTCGATGTATGCCGACGCGGTCGCGCATATCGCCGAGCCGAATGGTCCGACGCTGCGCGACCTCTACTGGTGCCGCTATTGGATGTGGGAGCTGCGCGATTCGTACGAAGGGCTGGCCCCGCTCTACGAACGCGCTTGGAAATATGAGTCGCGCACGGGGCATCTCGCCTCCAACCTCGAGCGGTACCACTTGGCCGCACAGCATGCGATTGCCGACGCCGATGCGATCTACCGCGCGACCTACGACGGATACGTGCGCAACAAGACGTTGCCGCCGTTCGATACGGTGATCGGGCGATGAACGCCGTGCTGGTGTTGATCGCGTTTGCGGTGTTCGCCGTGTTGATGTACGTTCGCGTGCTGCCGGCGTTGATCGCCGTTCCCGCGATGGGGCTCACGATGGCGCTGGCCGCGGGCGTGCACCCGGCGTCGCTTGGGCCCATTATAACGACCGGTGTGATAGCGCTGGCTCCGGTATATGCTGCGGTGGTTTTCGGCGCGCTGCTTGGGCGCGTCACGCTCGACACCGGTATCGCCCGCGCCATGGTCAACGTGGCGGCCGAATATGGCGGAGAGAAACCGCTGTGGATGGCGCTCGGGTTGTGCGCGGTCGTCGCGTTGTTGTTTACGTCGTTAAACGGGCTGGGCGCGATCATCATGGTCGGTTCGGTCGCGCTGCCGATCATGATGACGACCGGCGTGCCGCGTCCGATCGCCGCGACGCTGTTTCTGATGTCGTTCGCGCTCGGCTTCATTTTCAACGCCGCCAACTGGACGTTCTACACCACCTACTTCGGTATCGGCGAGCCGCAGCTGTTTCGATACGCGCTGGTGTTAGCGGCGATCGACGCGGTCGCACTGGTCGCGTACGCGTCGATCTCGTTTGCGCGCTATCGTGGCTACGCGCAGTGGGCGGTTCGCGCGAAGACCGATGAGCGTCAAGGTGTGCCGGCGATCGCGATGATCACGCCGCTGCTGCCGCTAGCACTCTATTACGGATTCCACCTCGACGCGGTGCCGGCGTTTCTGATCGCCGCGATCTACGGCGCGGTGGTCGCGCGCCCGAAGGATGCGATCAAGACGCTGGTCGCCGCGGGGATTCGCGGCGTTGAAGACGTCGCACCGGCGCTGCTGTTGTTCATGGGAATCGGCATTTTGTCGACCGCGACCAAACAGCCGCAGTTCGTAGCGGCACTCCAACCCTTAATCGGCGATTGGTTGCGCAATCCGATCGCATACGTCGCGGTGTTCGGTTTGGCGAGCCCGCTGACGTTGTATCGCGGGCCGCTCAACCCGTTCGGCGTCGGCATCGCGGTGTTTACCGTGCTGGCATCCTCGCACGTGTTGATCGCCGTGGTGCTGGTTGCGGCCGTGATGGCCGTCGTGCAAGTGCAGAATGTTTGCGACCCGACCAACACCGCCAACGTGTGGGTCGCAAACTTCACCGGAGTCCAGATCGAAACGCTGACGAAACGCACGCTGCCGTTCCAAGTCGGCGTCGCCGTCGCCGCGACGCTTGCGGTCGTGCTGTTCTCGAACGCGCTGTTTGGAACGCAAGCCTTCGCCTCAGTGCTGCCGGTCGCTCGCGCCGCTGTCGCGGAACTGCCGGGGCTGTACGCCCCGCCCTCAGCATCCGGACGTATCGGCGTCGAGGACGACGGTACCGCATTCGGCCATGCAGCCACCAACGCGGCGGTCGTAGCCCTCAACGCTGGGGGCACGGGTGTGTCCGCCCAAGCCGCACGCGGCGACGCCAACGCGACCGACTGTACCGGTAAGCCGTTCGCCGCCTACGCGGACGTGCTGACCTCGACGTTTCAGTTGATCGAGGGAACCGATCTGGACGTCGGCATTCGATTGGAAGATTGCGGCGGATGGGTCGTCAACGAATGGCACGATCATCGTGTGCTGGCGTCGCCTTCGGTCGATGACGCGGCTCAGTTGGCGCGCGAGGGGGTCGCTCGATTACTCGATTGGAGCCACGCGCAACCCGCGCGCAGCCAAGCGCTTTTTGGACAGGGACTGGCGTTGGTCGCCGGCGATCCGCCGACGTACCTCTACGCGCTGTTCAAAACCGTGGACGGCGAGATGCGCGTATACGCACGTGCCGGCGGTCCGGCGTATGCGGCCGGACTGCGGTCGGGCGACATCGTGGATACCGTCGACGGCAAGTACTGGTGGGAATATGGAACGTATCAAACGCAGCAACGCGCCTACGACGGCAAGCCGCACGAGTTCGGCATCCGTCGCGGCAACGCGACCGTCGACGTTCGCCTGGGCGAACCGCTCGTGAAAGGATCTTCGTGAACGCCAACTCCGATTTGCTCGATTACTGCGGTGCGCACGAGCGCGAACATCTCGCGGTGCTCGAGGGAGCGATTTCGATCCCGTCGGTATCGGCCGACCCGCTACGCGTCGGCGACGTGCGCCGATGTGGGCAGGCGTTCGTCGATCATATGCGTGCGATCGGCTTAACGGCGGAGCTGCTCGAGACCGGCGGCAATCCGATCGCGTACGGCGAGTGGCTTGGCGCACCCGGTGCGCCGACGCTGTTGATATACGGCCACTACGACGTGCAGCCCGAGGACCCGATCGGGCTTTGGAAGTCGCCCCCCTTCGAAGCGACCGTTCGCGACGGCAAGATCTACGGCCGCGGCGCCGTCGACGATAAAGGCCAAGCGTTAATGCATCTGGCCGCGATCGAAGCGCATTTATGTACCCGCAAAAAGTTACCGATCAACGTCAAGGTATGCGTTGAGGGTGAAGAGGAAATTGGCTCGCCCAATTTCGAAGCCGCCGTTGAAAAATACCGCGATAAATTCGCCGCCGACGTCGCGGTGATTTCCGATACCGGCATGTATGCCAAAGACATTCCGTCGTTAACCACATCGCTGCGCGGCTTGGTGCATTGGGAAATCACGGTCGACGGTCCCTCGACGGATTTACATTCGGGTTATTTCGGCGGCGTCGTACGCAATCCGATCGAAGCGCTGGCGCACATTCTCGTCGCGCTCAAAAACTCTGACGGACGCGTAGAAGTGCCTGGCTTTTACGACGGCGTTCCGGAGATCGACGCGCACACGCTCGACGAACTACACGCGCTGCCCTACGATGAGGAACGCGAGGCAGCGGCGATGGGCGTTCCGCATTTATGGGGCGAGTCGAACCAGCCGCCGTTAGCGCGCATGTGGTTCCGGCCGACGCTCGAGTGCAACGGCATCTGGGGTGGTTACAACGGTCCGGGCAGTAAAACGATCGTTCCGAGTTGGGCCAAGGCGAAGCTTTCGGCGCGGCTCGTCGGAACACAAGATCCCAAACGCGTTCGCAAATTGGTCAGGACGTTTATCGAAAATTTAACACCCGACGGCGTCCGCGTCAGCGTCACCGATGAGGGCACGGTGCGGCCAATCGTCGCGTCGCGCGAACACGGCGCCGTCGCTGCGGCAGCGCGAGCCATGGAAGCCGCGTTCGGAAAGGCGCCGGTGTTTGTGGGCAACGGTGGTTCGATCGGTCCGGCTGCGACCTTCGATCACGTCCTCGGCATGCCCCAAGTATTGATCGGCGTTGGGTTACCCGACGATTCGATTCATGCGCCCAACGAGAAGTTCGATCTCGATCAGTTTTACGGTGGGATTCGCACCGCTGCGATATTTTACGACGAACTAGCGCGCGAGAGTTCGGTGGCAGCGTCGTGAAGGATTATCGCTCTACCGAACGCTTCAGCGATCGCGCATCGGCGTACGCTTCGAATCGGCCCGGGTATCCGGATGAATCGGTCGATGCGATCTTTGCGGGTCTGGCCGCCCCGCACGAATTAACCGTAGCGGATATCGGCGCGGGTACCGGTATTTCGTCGCGTCTCTTCGCGGCGCGCGGCGCACACATCATAGCGGTCGAGCCGAACGCAAAGATGCGAGAGGCCGCCGAAGCCCACGAGCGCGTGCGCTGGCATCACGGAACGGCCGAGCAAACCGGTCTGGCCGACAAGAGTGTCGACATTGCGGTGGCGTGTCAGGCGTTTCATTGGTTCGCAAACGATGCCGCGATGGCCGAGTTACGGCGCATCGCGCGCCACCGCGCTGCGATCCTGCAATACGAACGCGACGAGCGCGATCCGGCTACGAAAGCCCATAGCGACATCGTACGAGCGTATGCGACCGACGACACCGAGACGTTGCGTCTTCGGGCCCTCGAAATATTCGAACGGTTTCCGAATGCACGCGTTACCCGGAAGCACGCGTATTTTCGCCAGCGGCTCGATTTGGACAAGTATCTCGGGCGCGCCGCCTCGTCGTCATATGCGCCTACCGAAGGACAGGTGGCGGAGGACTTCCGTAACGACTTGCGCGCGGTGTTTGCAAGACATCAACGTGACGGGGTCATCGAAATCGCGATGGTTACGAATGCGCTAACGGCGGACTTTCTCTGAGCGGACGCTATCGCTTGGGGATCGACGTCGGCGGGACGTTCACCGACGTGGTGGCGATCGATGCCGCAACCCGTGCGGTCGTCGCCCGCGTGAAGGTTCCAACCAGCCACGACGCCGGCGAGGGCGTAGCAGAGGGAATCGTCGCCGGCATCGAGCGATTGTTGCGCGAGTCCAACATCGCTCCCGATGAGGTTGCGTTTATCGCGCACTCCACCACGCAGGCAACCAATGCACTGCTTGAGGGTGATTTGGCCGAGGTCGGCGTTGTAGGTGTAGTGCGCGGCACCAACGTGCTGGCCCGCAGACAAATGCATTTCGGCAGCGTCGATTTGACCGAAGATTTCAAGCTCGAGCCAAGGTACGCTTTCGTTCGCGGTGGCGATCGCGCGGCGATGACCGCAGCGGTCGATCGTCTGATCGGGGAAGGCGCGCAGGCCATCGCTGCGAGTGAGGCGTTCGGCGTCGACCGTCCGGAGTATGAAGCCGGCGTCGCCGAATATGCGCGTTCGCGCGGGGTCGATGCGACCACCGGCCACGACGTCAGTGCGACCTACGGTTTACGGGCCCGCACGCGAACCGCCGCGTTGAATGCGGCGATGCTGCCGCGGATGATTCGCACGTCACGAGTGACGGCGGCAGCGGTCGCGCGCGCTGCGATCCCGGCCCCGCTTATGGTGGTGCGCAGCGACGGCGGCGTAATGGACGTGCGCGAGATCGAACGCCGTCCGATCCTGACGCTGCTATCGGGACCGGCCGCCGGCGTCGCGGGCGCGTTGTTGTACGAGAACTTAACCGATGGAATCTTCGTCGAAGTCGGAGGTACGAGTTCGGATTGCTCGGCGATCAGCGCGGGGCGGCCGCAGATGCAACCCGCACGGATCGGCGGCCATCGCACCACGTTGCATACGCTCGACGTTCGAACGGTCGGAATCGGCGGCGGCAGCATGCTGCGCGTGCACGGTGGCGCGATCGCGGACGTCGGCCCGCGCAGCGCGCACATCGCCGGTTGCGCCTACGCGTGCTTCAGCGACCCGCGGGTCGTCGCAGCATCGCGAATCGAGTTCGTAGCACCCACGCAACGCGACCCGAGCGATTACGCCGTGCTGATCGCACCCGACGGTACGAAGATCGCGCTCACGACGACCTGCGCGGCCAACCTGCTTGGAACGATTCCCGATGGTGCGTTCGCCCGCGGTGATGTCACGGCTGCGCGAGCCGGGTTCGCGGTGCTCGCGCAGCACATCGGTGGCACGGCCGAAGAACTGGCGCGCCGCGTGCTCGAGCTTGCCGCGAAAAAGTTACGGCCGACCATCGACGGTCTTGCGCTCGACTATCGCTTGGAACCGTCGCAACTAACGCTGGTCGGCGGGGGCGGCGGTTCGGGCGCGATCGTGCCGTTTCTGGCGGAAACCATTGGTTTACCGTACCGCATCGCTCGAGATGCGGAAGTCATCGCTCCGATCGGGGCGGCGTTGGCGCTCGTGCGCGACGTCGTCGAACGCACGATCAACTCGCCGACGCCCGAAGATATCGCGCGATTGCGGCGCGAGGCGATCGATCGCGTGGTCGCGTCGGGCGCCAATCCGGATCGCGTCGAAGTCGTCGTCGAGATCGACGCGCAGCGCAGCCGCGTTCGCGCCACCGCCTCGGGTGCGACTTCACTTTCCGACAATGCTGCGGTAGCGCTTACCGACGAAAACGCGGGCGCGCTCGCCGCAGCCCGTTCGCTATCGTGCGAGTTCGAAGAACTCGAATCGGTTCGACTGACGCATTTGCTGACGGCACATTCGCATCGCCGGCGGGTTCGTATCGCCGACGAGCGCGGCGTCATTCGTCTTGCGTTACCGGTTGCGGAGATCGACGTCGTCCCCGCGGGTGAAGCGGAGGAACGAACGCGCGAGGCGATCGAGCGCGAAACGCGCTTCGGCGACGTCGGCCGCGCACTGCCAGCCGTCTACGTCGCGCACGGCGCTCGCATCGCGGCCTTTGAGGGCGTCGTCGACCGCGACCAGGCCGTCGCTCTCGTTTGCGAGGAGCTGCGCGGCTGCGCCGAAGACGAGTTAGTTTCGATCGTCACGGTCGCGCGTTCGGCCTAATACACAGAAATAGGTCTTTAGTCCCAAGGGAGCATCGGGGGCGCCTCGCAAGCCCGTGGGGTGAATGCGATCGTAAGAGCTTTCTGGGGTTTTTCTATTTCCGCGGCCTTAGCAGGCTGTGGCGCCCAACAGCTTGGACTGACGCCGGCCACCGGTGGACCGCAGACAACGACCCTTACGAGCAGCTCGAGGCACGTTAAATCCTGGATGTTAGCGGAAGCGAAAACCGAGAAGCTGATCTACGTTTCCGACATGACGAACAACGAGGTTTACGCCCTCTCCTATCGCACGGGAAAAATGGTTGGTTCTGTATCGGGGCCATCTGAGACGGCGGGACTTTGCTCGGATGCCCACGGAAACGTTTATGTTACCGGCAACAACGAGGTCGACGAGTTCGCGCATGGAGGAACCAAACCAATCGCGCGATTCAAGTATTCCAGTACCGAGTTTTCGAATTGCTCGGTCGACCCGGTCACCGGAAAACTCGCAGCAACCATGTTCGAACAGCATAACGTCGCGGTCTTTTCAAACGCAGGCGGTAATGCGACCCTCGTTCCGATCAACAAAGGAACGGGCGGCGCGTGCGCCTACGACCCGAAGGGAAATCTCTACGTAGACGAAGGCGATGAGTATATCGGCATTTCGCTGGAGAAGCTTTCCGTCAGGGGATCGTCGTTCGTAACCTTGGCGACGGGAATCTCGAGCGAGTTCGGGCCGTTGCAATGGCACGACGAAACGCTACTGATGAACGTCCCCGAGATACAACAGTTTCGCGTTTCCCGTGGACAAGCCACGCAAATCGGCGAGGCGACGCTCGCAGGCGCGAATTCGTTTCGCGATGTTGGCGAAAATCAGTTCGTGGTTCAGGACGGCCTCGTGATCGTTCCCTTCGACTTCGAGCAATTCGGCATCTCTCCACCGTTGCTGGGTTTCTGGAAATACCCCGAGGGCACATATGTCAAAGCGTACGGCGGTTTGCCCAACGACCTGCTGGACGGCGTCGCGATAAGCGCTACGTCTTCGGTTTAAAAAGTCTCCAGCTACCCTCGGAGATAATCTCGACGTGGCCGTCAGTTATCTGGATGGCGGACTGTTCGTCGATCGCGTAAACCGGGACGGGTAGCATTGCGGCCCACTTTTCCGCATTCTCGAGCGAAGCGTCTTCGTGATTCGGGTTATTCAAGTGTGGAATTATCGCGAAGTCGACCAGCCCGATTCCCCGGGCAGTAACGAGCGTTCTACTGATTTCTCCCGCGGGCGTAGCGAGCGAAATTTCTTGCGTCGATATTACGTCGATGCTAGCGCGACCTTGTGGCGGATCCGTGTAGGCTTCTCCGAAGGTCGAGCAGGTCGCCATGCTGCCGGCACTCACGCCAACGTACACCAACTCCGATCGCAGCGATGGTATAAGCTCGGCCAAGCCGGAGGCGCGCATCCAATAACTTAAGAAAACGGGATCTCCGCCCCAGACCAGCAGTGCATCGGCTTCTTCGACCGCGGTTGCCCAAACGGCTTTCTCAATGCTGGGCAGTACGCTGAGCTCCAGCACACCGACGGCCTTCCAACCCAGTTGAGCTAACGACGCCGCGTGCTTTCCGTACAGTGCATCCCATGCGTAATACTGGCCGTTAACAAACGGATAGACCCCGCTGGGAATGAATAGCGCGTTCGACTCCTCGATCGGCTTGCCCAACAACGCGGTGAGCGCGTTGCGGATGCTCGTGTTCTTGATCCCGGAGGAGGTTAGAAGAAGTTTCACCGCGATGCAAAGCCTTTTATCGAAGCGTTATAGTGTCGTGGGATCGACCCATCCGAGACCCTTATTGCCGGGCTCGTCGAACCATATATCGTTGTTCGGGCCGTATAGGATACCGGGCAATGGGATGTAGCCACCTTTGCGGTTGTACGTGAGCGCCGTGGTGACCGTCCCGCTCGGCGTTATGCGACCAACACACCGGTGGAGCGAATCGTAATACCATATGTTGCCGTCAGGCGTAGTGGTAACGTCATTTGGAAGGCAATCCTGGGGATACCGATAGGTGGCGATCACCTTTCCGGCCGAATCGACTTCGTACAGCTTTTCATTGTTTACGTACCACAGGTTGCCGTTCGCTGAATACAAGGGTACGTCGTCAAGCTGGAACTCGTGCCCGTGACGCGTTTGCTCCCCTTTCAACGTCATTTTATAGAGATAATTTTCGTCGTCGTACCACAGGTTGCCGTCGGATGCCGTGACGATGTACAGTGGGCCGCCAGGAGTTTGAAACGTAGTCAATTGACCGTCGGTAGTCAAGCGGCCGATCTTCTCTAGGTAGGGCTGAGTGAACCAGAGCGCGCCATCGCCTCCCACCGTCATCCACAGCGGATCTCCGCGATAGCCGAGGTCCGTAAACGTGACCTTTCCTTGCGGCGTGATCTTACCGATGCGAGCGTTGTTGTAGTCGGTAAACCACACATTTCCATCCGGCGCCTGAACGATGGCGCAGCCCGATAATGACGTCGTTGCCCGGTAATTGTGAACTGTGCCGTCTGAAGCACGGGAAGCGATATGTCCGTCGCCCAGGCACATCCAAATCGTGCCGTCCGATGCGAGCGTCATGTTGTAGCTCTCGCTCGGTAGTGGATACTCTCGCGGGGTAGACGGTATTATTGCTGCCGGTGTCACTCCGGCACCACCGTTTGCGAAAACGCTAATCGTCGCATCCGCGTCGGCACCGGAAAACTTCACCCCAACGTCCTCCTGAGATGATGTAACGTGCACGTTAGAAAGCTTTGCGTTTTGCTGATCGGTCGTAGTCAGGTGAATCGGGTATGGATACTTGCCTGCTATTAGTTTTCCGCGCAGGTCGCGCACCTGGACGTGGAGCGGAATATATTCGGCTACCCCAAGCTGCGGTTTCTTCTCCAGGGTCAGCGTTATCGATTTGTACTCCGGCTCCGATTTCTTGACATCATGAAGTTCGACTCGGCCGAGAAGTCCGCGCTCCGATTCTTCAGTGAACCATATATTCTTGTCGCTTCCAACCGTGACTTGGTTGAGGGAGTTGTACGAGTACTGTCCCTTTACCGGCAACGCGGTAAAGACTCCCGAAGTCGTCATGCGAATGATTTGAGTCCTTTCGGTGAGCCAAAGCGCGCCGTCTGGGCCTTCGACGATTGAGTTCGGCGCCTCGTCGCTGGTCGGAATCTGGTACTCCGTAAATGTTCCGGACTCGGTCATGTGCCCGATTTTATTGGCCATACGTTCGACGAACCAAAGCGTTCCGTCGGCGGCTTGGCAGATTGCTGCGGGGCCGGAGTTCGGCGTCGGAATTGAGTATCGCTTGAACTTCTTCGGCGCTGTCATATGCGTTACGACATTCTTTCCAGCGTCGGTAAACCAGATCGTACCGTCCTGCGAGCCAATAAGGAACGAAGCTTGCGTTCCGTGAGCTAAATTGAAACCATGAATCTGGCCCTGAGGCGTAATTCGCAACATGTATTCTGCATACGCGTACGGATCCAGCACCCAAAGGTTCCCAAAGCCGCTGGCGATCGAAGAAATGCTCGTGTACTCGCCGCCGTATTTCTTAGGAATCGAAAAAGCGTTGAACTCTCCGGCCTCGGTGACCCGGCCGATGATGCCGAAGGACGAGGTCATCCAGAAATTTCCATCGGGGCCTTGAGTTATTGAAGATCCGCTGACGGACAGCGGAAGGTTGTAATCCGTCATGTCGCCCGCGAGAGAGGAGTTCTCTATGACGGCGTGACCAGTAAACCAGATCTTACCGTCGGAACCCGAAACTATGCCAACCAGAGGTGTCTCGGCCGGAGTATACATCTGATCGATGATATACGTTTTGTTCCCCGCGCGAACGGCGCTCGATACGATTCGAGCCTTCGCCACTAACGGTGCGGCAGCTTCACTTTGAGCGCTAGTCTCGCTGTTAATAGGGAGCATCGACGCCCGTTGCCCCGTGCAGCCCGCAATCGCGAAGATAGCTACGATAAAAAGAATGCGCTTCGATAAGGCGCGCGCGGTAAAAGACATGCCGATAGCCTCAGAGCAGTGGTAGCGTCGTCGCCTTATTCGGAAGGGCTTTTTGGCGTACCTACCGTTGCTAGATGGCTGGTCTAGAAAAACCGGGGAGAGCGATTTGCTCTCCCCATTGTTTAACGATGGCTCAGGTCGATCGGTTAGTTTACCGGAGGTTGTCGCACCGCTAGAGAGTCGAGCTCCTGTAATGCGACGGTGCTCTTGTGGCGGCCATACGCGTAGTAGAATACGAGCCCCACGACGAGCCAGATCAAGAACCACAACCACACGATCGGGAAGAAGCCCCATGCGAGCGGGTTGCCGACCTTGAGGTAGTAGATCAATCCGAGGGCCGTCACCGCCGACAGTATCGGAATCAAATACGGACCAAACGGCAGCGAGAACTGCCCCTTGATTTCGGGATGCCGCTTGCGAAGGATCGGTACGGCAATCGAAACCAGTATGAACGCAGCCAACGTGCCCATATTCGTCAGCGAGCCAACGATGTTAATCGGGGTGAAGGCTGCGATCGCCGCGATGATGACCCCGAAGAATATCGTCGAGAACACCGGGGTGCGCCAGGTCGGATGTACGCGCGTAAACGACGGCGGAATCAAACCGTCGCGCGACATCGCGTAGAAGATTCGGCTTTGCCCGAACATCATGACGAGCAGTACGGTCGTCAAGCCGGCGATCGCGCCGATCGAAACGATGATGCCGGCCCATCCTAGGCCGACGTAGTTCATCGCAAATGCGACCGGGAAGGCAACGTTCAGTTTATAGAACGGTACCATGCCGTTGAGGATTGCTACAACGATGATGTAGAGCAGCGTGCAAACTAAAAGGCTGGCGATGATGCCGAACGGCAAATCGCGTCCTGGGTTTTTTGCTTCTTCCGCCGTTGTCGACACGGCGTCGAATCCGATATACGCAAAGAAGATGAAGGCCGCGCCGCCGAGCATGCCGGCCACGCCGAACGGAAAGTAGCCGCCCATGCCGGCTAGGCCGCCGGGGGCGAGGTGATAGTTCGCGCCATCGATGTGGCCGACGCCGACCGCTATGAAGAACAGCACGATGAGAAGCTTGACGGCAACGATCACCGCGTTGACCGCACCCGATTCTTTTGTGCCGCGCACGAGGAGTGCGGTGATCACCAGGATGATGAACGCAGCCGGCAGGTTGGCGTAACCAGACACACCCGCTTGGCCCGCCAAGCCCCAATGCGGTCCATTCGCCCACTCCGGCGGAATGTTGAGCCATCCCAAACCCGGCGCAGACGAAACTTGGTGCATGATGTTTGCGAAGTAGCCGGACCAGCCTATGCTTACCGTCGCCGCGCCGAGCGCGTATTCGAGCACGAGGTCCCAGCCGATGATCCAGGCTAAAAACTCACCCAGCGTCGCGTACGTATAGGTGTACGCGCTGCCTGAGATCGGGATTTTGCTCGAGACTTCAGCATAGCAGAGCGCTGCCAGTGCGCTGACAAGTCCCGCGACGATAAATGAGATCGTCAACGCGGGTCCGGCTCGGGTGGCCGATGCGACGCCCGTCAGGACGAAGATGCCGGTGCCGATGATGGCGCCGATGCCCATGGCGGTCAACGCCCACGGTCCTAACGACCGTTTGAGCGCGTGCTCGCCATCCTTATCACTACCCTCGGCGAGAATCCGGCCGATCGGCTTAACCCGTTGAAATAGCATCAGCGAGAATATCGCGCGTTTGGCCTCGCTCCCTGGTTTTCGGTAATAACAGTCGTACGGCGAATTAGGGTTTGAGTCCGGTTGGCAGGCGTAGACGTCGCTCGTCGAGGGTCGAGCGCGGAATCATCAAAAGCCTTGCACCCAAAAATCTTATTTACTACGTGCACGATCTCGGGCCCCCGGCGGCGCGAGCTGACACCATCATTACAATCTTGTACGGATTTTCACATCTGGAATCTGTGGCTCTGGCTTTCGGCGCTGTCGCGCGACACCGCATTTTGGGTACACTGCACTGTCCGCCCGTCAGTTGGAGCGGCGTCTAAACTGAGAAGAGGACAATTTTGGCTTTATCGACGGCACCCGAGCGTCCGATGAACGGATGGTTGCGCGCGCTCATCATTATCGCCGTACTGATCGGCGTCGGCGTGCTTGCGTCGATGCTTGGAGTGGCGGCGGCCCGTATACACAACATCCTCACGACGATTGTCGGGGCGATTCTCTTCGCCTACATGATTTATCCGCCGGTACGCTTATTAAGTCGCCGCATGCCGCGAGCACTCGCGGTTCTCATCGTCTACATCATCGTGCTCGGGCTCGTGGGTCTAGCAATCGCGTACCTCGCGCCGACGCTCACCCATCAGGCCGTCGATCTCTCGCAAACGTTTCCCACTACGCTGCAATCATTGGAGCGACAGGCGGCCAACCCTAGCTCGAGTTCGCTCTTAAAAGCTTTACCACCCGAGCTTCGAAGTTTCGTACTCGCGAATCTCGCTCGTGCCGGAGCGATTGCGGCAGCTCTCGGTGCGAGTCTCGGGCTGCAAGCACTAGGAATTCTGCGCGGGACGGTGACGTTCGTCGTCGATTTGTTGCTCGTGCTTACGTTAACTTTTT
>DASXXU010000175.1:0-4090 GCA_036502885.1 Candidatus Tumulicola sp. | reverse complement strand
ACGATACGGGAGCTCGCCGAAATGCGCAGCGGAATCATCAACGAATATTCCGTTCCGGGCGTTCAACAGAAGAGCAACGCGTGGTGGTCGAGCCAAACGCCGCGGCAGTGGGTCCAACTAGCTGCGAAGCAGCCGCTGATGTTTGCCCCGGGCTCGAAATACAATTACAGCAACACGAACTGGTTCATACTCGGACTTATTATCGAGAAAATAACGCACGATTCGATTGAGAGCGAGATATCGAAACGCATCCTCGTGCCGATGTCGCTCAATGCGACGTCGTTTCCCGCGACCGATTGGAAGATGCCCTCGCCGTACGCGCATGGCTATACTTTGGAAAAGGGCGCGTGGGTCGACCAGTCGGCGGCGCTTGCGCCTTCGGTCTCGTGGGCGGCCGGTGCGATGATTTCCGATATGCCCGACATGAAGCGCTGGGTCAAAGCATACGTAACCGGAAGCACCAACAGTGCGGCCACGCAAAAGGAGCGCCTTACGTGTATTTGGACGGGCGAGGGTAATCTCTCGTTTGGCCTCGGCATCGGTTGCTCGGCTGGATGGTACGGATACACCGGCGGCATCACCGGCTATAACACGGCTGCCTACTATATGCCCGCAACCGGTATTTCGATCGTTGCCTTCGTGAACACTCAGATTGAAAAGCCGTTCCCGGGCGTGCCGAACGCCATATTTCGCGATATCGCCAGAATCCTAACGCCGAACAACGTTCCGTTCGTGAAGTAACGGTCAATCGCGCGCGGAGTTCGTCAAAGCTGCAAGACACGCCAGCTTGTGTTCCTTCCGCCACGGACCGTCGAGGCTCGACGTGCAAGCCGCTAATCGCCGATCCGCGAGCAGCGGTTTCTCGTCGACTTCAACAACGTCGATTCCGTTTTCGCGAAGAGCGAATCGGAGCGCGTCGCGCACGGCCAAACCTTCGGCAACCGGTGGGTGCGAATCCGATGCGAAACTGTATTGGAGAAGGTCGGTTACCCACCCGGCGCGGTTAACGAGAAGCGCGGCGCCCGACGGATTCCAGCCGGCATCGTTTAGCTGCTTTGCGATGCTCCTCACACCGATCGTCGCGAGTTCGTCTTGCCGCGCACGGCCTTCGCGAATGGCGGCCTCGGCTTGCGCGAGCGCGCCGCGGGTTGCAGAACGCATGATTTCAGCGGCGACGTGATATGGCTCCCGCGAAATTCTATCGTCCTCGCCTGCGGTCGGCAGAAACGTCGATAGCACCACGCGCGACGGTCCATTGGATTCGTGAGTTACGGCAACTACGATGCTGCCGCCACGGGACGCCCGAAGGCCAAGCGTTACCGGCTTCACACGCCAGCGTTTCCAAATGCACCTCGAAACGCCTACATCGCGCTCCGGACGACAGGTTTTTGAAGAACCCCGATTAAGGCACGGTCATGTCCATATTCACTCGCTTTTCGCAGCGTTGCGCTTTGGCATTGACCGCAATGATGATTTTGAGCGCATGCCCATCGCTCGCTCAGATTGCGCCTCCGTTAGCCTCGTCACCGGCATTATCGGCGACGGGGTCGTTCGCCGGCATTTCCATTGGGCAGCCTGTGGCCGCACTACGTTCGAAGTTTGGAGACCCGGTCGTCATTCTTTCGTACGGCCAAACCGTCGTTTGGCGATACCTCACCGGCGGCACGTTTACGGATATCATTGTGAAGGACAATCTCGTTCAATCGGTGACGGTCGTGGGCCGAGTCGAGAACGCTCCCTTCATGGATCCAAACGACGTACCGTTCGGAGCGACACCCGATCAAGTACGCGCGAAACTTGGAGCTGCCCGTAAAGAGTCCACCAATAGCGATGACGGTTCGCTCGACCTAACCTATCTGGTGCTGCCGTATGGGTGGGTCTACGAGTTCCACGCAAATAAGCTCGACTTTATCCAACTGGTCGCGTCGAAATCGTATTTGAGTTCCTTGACATCCGGAGCTGCGGTAACGGCTGGCGATGGAACCTCGCGCGAACGAGCCATTTGGATTCGACCGTCGGTAGCGGTAACCAACCAGCTCTGGATCGATACGTACCTATCGCACGTTTCATGCGGAAGCAACGGAAGCTGGAAACAGGCGTCGGCAGCCCTTGAGAGCGACCCTTCGACGAGCGACGCTAGCGCTTACACGCTCGTTCACGCGCAATGCACGGCTGGTAACGATCGCCGCGACTTCTATTTCGATACGCGCGGTGCGTCGAGTCTTCCCGCCACTACCGCACCGGCCCCGGCGCCGGCGTCTAGTGCTGATGAGGTTCAGTTTACGAGTCAAGATGTCGCCACGCTGCTGAAGGCTACGGAAGACGCGAACACGAGCCCGAATATCACGCTCGCGTTAGTTGCGAAGTCTGCTTCGGAGATGCCGGCCTACGATCCGATCGCACACTTTGCCGGAATCGATCCCGCCTCCAAGGAGGCGACGATTTGGGTGGTTCAGCCCATCCCAAAAAACAACGACGGGGTTTGGGCGCTTCGTTCCGCGGTGGAAGCAGATTTACGATAAGCTCGCGGCGCAGGATGCCGCGCTGCCGGCGAATGCGTCGAACCCATATGTAAATCGCTTGGCGGTAACGGCGCAAGTTCGAAAGATCTACGAATCGTATCTTCCGCAACACTAAGAGACCTTACGAGCTTTTGCGAAGAAGCTTTGCGCCTTGCGTTTCGACCGACGATGCGCGGCCGTCTTTGCCGATGGTAAATGCTAACGATTCCCCGCCGAGGGTAAAGAGACGTAGCGACGTCGCGGCGTATAACCTCGCCGCAATCTTGCCGAACGAGTCGGTCGCGTAGAGCGCCGGCACGCCGCCGCGACGTTCCAGTTTCACGTCGAGCAAAAAATTGTCTCCGCCAACTTCGGCGCCGTAACTACCCGTTAGGGCGATCATCTGTGCTTGCGTCAACCGCACCGCCTGCTTCGGTTGCGGTCTCAGCACCGGCCATCGATAGATCTCGGCGACCGCGTGAACGATCTCATTCGCCAACGCCACGCCATTATCGGAATTCGTCATCACGACGATGCCACGCCCTCCGGACGTAAGACCGATAAATATGCCTTGAAAGCCTTCGTTGGCACCGTTGTGCATGAAGTAGCCGGGCGCGAGCGCCGGGCCGAGGCCGAAGGTCTCAGAAGCCTTGGTAGTCATTTCGTGCGCGACCGTCGCATCGATCGGCGGATACCCGTTCCCTCGCAGCGCATTTTGAATTGCGATTACGAACGCGGCGAGGTCGGCCGGCGTCGTCCAGAGTCCGGCCGCAGCCATCGTCGGATAAACGTGCCAGCCGCGATGCACCGGTTTCTCGTCGGAATAGTAGCCGTCGGCCGCGCGCGGCCATAGAGCTTGCGGTAGCGGTTGTTCGAAGGTGCTGTCGTTCATCCCGAGCGGATTCAGCAGTGTTTGTTGCATGAAGTCCGCGAACGGCTTGCCCGACACGTCGGCCGCGACTTGTTGTGCGATCGTGGTTCCCCCGCCCGAATACTCGGTCTTCGTGCCGGGCGTCGCGGCTATGCGGATCGCCGGACTGTTTGCAGGCGGTACGCCGCTGAGAACCTGCACCGGCGTCGGCAACGGCGCGTCGCGATCGTAACCGTTGAATCCATGCACGTTGATGCCGGCGCTATGACTGAGCAAACGGCGCATCGTTACATCCGAGCCGGTTTTGGCCGATTCGGAAAGTTGCCAGGAACGAAGCAGCGTGTTAACGTCCGCGTCCAAGCTCAAGTGCTTCACTTCAAATAGTCGCAGGATACCGGCGGCCGCAACGGCCTTGCTCATCGAGGCTGCCTGGAACAACGTCGTCGTCGTGGCCGGGGCATCGCCGGCAACATCGCGCAAACCCGTGGCATACGTCCAAGCGATTTTGTAGTCGTCGATCACCGCGATGCTAACCGCGGGGACGCGATAGAAGCGCATCCGTTCGACGAGCGTGTGCGGCATTCGGGGCTGGCCGACGATGTAATACGAGCCTTCGAGGCCGGACAGAACGCTGGCTTGGTGAGGCTCAGCGGAGACAGCGGGCGTTGTGGAAGTTGGCGATAGCCCAACAAGCACAAACGCCAACGCGATCGCGGCG
>DASXXU010000174.1:0-4304 GCA_036502885.1 Candidatus Tumulicola sp. | reverse complement strand
CCTTACGCAATGTTCAGTCGAGCAGAGCGCCCCACATGCGGCGCTCTGCCGCAAATCAGTTCACCTGGAACTCGGGATCGCCTAACTGCCAGAGTAGGAACGTCCACTCGTCGGCGCGCTCGTTGATTTGTTGCGCGCGGCTCGAGCCGATGCCGTGCCCCGCGTCGAAGTCGACGCGTAGCAAAACGGGCTTTCCACTGGATGTCGCGGCCTGAAGGCGAGCGATCATCTTGGCCACTTCCCAGTTAGGTACGCGCGGGTCGTTGAGGCCGGTGATGCCCATAACGGCGGGATAGCGCGTGCCGTCCTTGACGTGAACGTACGCGTCCATGTTGTAGAGATATTTGAAATCCGTCGGATTGTTAACGTCGCCGAACTCTGGAACGTTGGCCGCGCCGCCCTGCGTTGTTTGCGAGCGTAAGGCGTCCGTCGCGCCGACGTTATCGATTGCGGCGCCGAACAGTTCGGGATGCTGCACGATCGCGCCGCCGACGGCGATTCCGCCGGCGCTCGTCCCGCGAACCGCCAAATGCTCCGGCGACGTGTACTTTTGCGCGATGAGATATCGCGCCGTCGCGATCATATCGTCGATGGTATGTTGCTTCGTCGCTTTTTGACCGGCGAGATGCCAGCTTTCACCGTATTCGCCGCCGCCGCGTACGTGCGCGGTCGCCAGCACGCCACCACGAATCACCCATTCGAGCATGCTCGCCGAGAAGTACGGGTCGGAGGCATCGCCGTACGAACCGTAGCCTTCGAACAGCGTCGGATTCGATCCGTCGAGCTTGATATCGTCGCGGTAGATGATCGATACCGGAACCTGTACGCCGTCGGTCGACGGAGCCATAACCTCGCTTACGCGCAAGTGCGAAACGTCCAAGGGGTCCTTCGGCATGATGTTCGAGTCGGCAATCGCGCCGGTCGCCGGATCGTACGTAAAGAGTGCCGGCGGGTGAATCCAACCGTCGATTGCAAACCGAACACCGGCTTCGAGCGGCGAGGCGTCGATGCCGTAGATCGAGCCTTGATACGGCAGTTCTAGCTTCGCGATCGTAGCGCCATTTCGATCGAGTTTCGAAAGGCTAAACGCGATGCCGTCGCGGTACTCAACGTACAAACCATCAGCACTTCCAAAAACGCCTTGAATGATGCGGTCGCTCGCTCGAACGATCGTCTCGGGCGCCGTCGATGGGTTGGCAAGGTCGAAACGAACGATGCGTCCGTTCGGCGAATCTTGCAGAAGCGCGTAAAGATTCGTGCCTTGAATTGCTAGCGAGTTCGCAGCGGTCGTAGCCAATTTATCCGAGGGTTTGAGGATCATCGTCCACTGCGATCTGCCCTCTTTGCCCACGCAGTACTCGCCCGGATCGGTCGTTCCGGCGCTGTGGCCCGCCAATAGATAATCACTTTTCGGGACGACGCTGAGAAAGTTGAAGCCGGCGGCTGGAACGGTTGTCTGCGCGTCGACGCCGGGGCCGAACACGGCTTTGTCCTCGTCCGGATTCGTGCCCAACACGTGCAGGTAGACTTTCTGATTAACGTAGATATCCGTCGGAGGCGCGCCCGGCGGCAACTGCTGTAACCGGCTGTAGTAAAATGATTTTCCGTCCGCGCGCCACGATGGCGAACCGTACTGCGTCCGAGTGATCGAATCCGGAAGCATGGTGCCGGTTGCGGTTTCGACGATACGCATCGTGTCGTTTTCGGAACCGGCTTCGGCGGCGCCAACCGCAACATACGTGCCGTCCTGCGACGGCTGAAAGTAATCGATCGCGACGTGCGTGGTTGCCGTAGCGAACGTTGACGGATCGAACAGCGTGCGCGTTTGGCCCGCGCTATCCTTCACTCGAAGCACCGAAACCGACGCCGATGGATCGAGCTCTTCGAAAAAGAGCTTGCCGCCGGCTTGTTGCCAACTCAAGATTCGAGCGACGCCCGCCGAAAGCGCCAACAGCTTGGCTTTCAATGCATCGTGCGGCCCCGATAACGGCGCGAGCACCGATGCGGTGTACGCGCTCTGCGCTTTCAGATAGTCGACGAACCGTGGATCGTTCTTACCTTGCTCCATCCAACGATACGGATCGACGACGGTCGTTCCGAAATACGTATCCGTCACCGGTTCGACCGGTGCCACCGGTTGCGTCGTCGCGGCCAAAACCGGCCCGACCGTTAATGCTGAAGCCAGACCAATGAGAAGCAATCGGCGGTACATTCGATCTCCTTGCGCGTAGCGTTACGTCGGCGTAGCCGTTGGCGAGGGAACCGGCGCAGCCCTCGATGCGCGGTTTCGAGCTGCCGGCGGTGCTGGGGTTGGGGTCGGAGCAGCGGTCGGCGGCGCCGTCGCGATCGCCGGAGGGGCAACTACCGGTGGAATCGGTCTCGGCCGCATCGTTGGCGCTGGTAGTGGAGCCATCGTGGGTATTGGCATCGGCATCGGCGTTGGCCGTGCGATGGGAGGGGACGTCGGACGCGGCGGCGGCGTCGGTAACGGTTTTGTGGTCGGAGCTACCGTTGGTTCGGGCGCAGCATTCCGCAAGCGGAGTTGCAGCGATTTGCGCGCGGTTTGCGATGTCGCCGGATCGGTTGCGGTGATCTTCACCGTTACGGTTTGCTGGCCCAACAGTTGGCTGAGCGATACCGCGATGTGGAAGTTCCCTTTCGGACCAGCGGTCGTGTTGCCGTCGAACTGACCCGTGCCGCTCTGCGATGCGCCGGCGGTGACGTTGATTCGACCGTTCGGCGCGGTGCTGCCCTGCACGGTGAAGGAACGGCCGACAACGGAGCCTTCACCCGGCTCGTTGATGTTGAGCGAGATCGGGGTCGGTTCGCCTTTACGCACCGTGAACGACCACGAGCGTTCGAATCCCAAACCGCCGCGTCCGCGGCCGTTTAACTGAATGGTGTGCGTTCCGAACTCGAGCGGTGCCGGAGGCTTGTACGAAAATCCATCCGGCGAAACGCCGCTGCGCGATGTAATGTCGTTTCCATCCAGTCGCACGCGCACGCTGGCGCCATCGGCTTGGGGCACGAAGTTCGCAGCGATCTGCGGGAAGCGATTCTCGATGGTCGAGCCGGGGCCGGGCTGTTGATTGCGCAGTTCCACCGGCGTTTCCGATGCTGTACGGCGAATCGTGAACGACCACGAACGATCGAACGGCACGCCGGATTGTCCGCGTCCGTTCACTTGAACGGTGTGCGTTCCGAAATCGAGCTGCGATGGTTTATACGAAAAATCGTTCCACGTTACGCCGCTGGACGACGTAACGTCGCGACCGTCGAGTCGAACGCGCACGCTGTTGCGGTCGGCCGCCGGCGAAAAGGTCGCCGATATTCTGGCGGAGCGATCGTCGATCGTGCTGCCTGGAGAGGGTCGTTGTTCGCGCAGCTGCACGCTATTCGCGGGCGGCGCACCCTGCGTCGTGACAAACGACCACGTATTTTCGAAACGCCGTCCTTGATAGTCCACGCCATCGACCCGGACGGTATGCCGTCCGACGTACAACGGCGCCGGAGGCCGATACGAGAAACCGCTTCTCGTTACATTGCTGCGCGACGTGATGTCGTTATTATCGAGCCACACGCGAACGCTACCGGCATCGACCGGTTGAGAGAACTGCGCTCCGATCGGCGCGAACCTATCGCCGAACTGGCCGCCGGGCGACGGTTGCCGCGCGCCGACTTCGACGTAATACGGCGGTGGATAGGGCGCCGGTGGCGGCGGTGGCGGATTCGGATTCGGCGGCATCGGCTGCCTGGGCGTGGTAATCGAAACGCGCCGCATGGCTCCGTTGTAGTCGACAACCGCGCCGAGCGATTGCGCGATGAAGCGCAACGGCACGTACGTCGTCGCGCCCACGATAAACGGCGCAACGTCGACCATCTGCGGTTGCCCGTTGACCGTCGCTTCGCGCGAACCGATACGCAGCGAAACGCTGATGTCGCCCTTGGTCGAGTTGATCTCACGATTCTCGTAGACGACGCTGGCACCGAGCCGTTCGAAAATGCCGCGTAGCGGTACGAAGACGCGTCCGGCGCGTTCGATCGGGCCGGGGCTCAAATATAGGGGTTGGCCGTCGACGTAGACGCTGACGCCGGCTGCGACCGCGGGAATTCCCACGGCGGCCAACGCGAGAAATAGAAGAAGAGAACGGATTCCAAACGAGGTCACGCGACGCACGGTTACCTCCTAAAATAAGCCTAGACGGGCTGCCTGCTTTCTCTATCGAGCTAGCGTCAGCCTACTTGAAGAGGCCATAATCGAACGCCGCGACAATTACTCGTTCGACTTATGATGCGATCCGTTT
>DASXXU010000173.1:0-21226 GCA_036502885.1 Candidatus Tumulicola sp. | reverse complement strand
AGACCGACGCGACCACGTTGTCGAGCTGCTTGATGCGTTGGAAGAGCCGCTGGCGCGGAGCTCCGAGCATATCCAGAACGGAACGCGTGTACGCGTTCTGATTCTTGAAGAAATCGACTACCACCGGATTGCTCATGTCTTCGAAATAGCGGTACGGGTCACTTACGTTCGTACCGAAGAAGTTTTCCGTCACCGGGCTGGGCGACGGCAGCGGGGGTGGTGTTGGGAACGCCGTCGCGGTCCGGGCCGGACCGCCGGCGGCGACCGTCGCGACGACGAGACTAAGCGACGCGAGAATCCAACGCATCATACGGAACCTCCAAGGGACGGCAATTGCGGCATCTTTACGACGCCGAATCGAAGCTGGCCTCGAAAGAACGCCTTTGGGAAGGACGGCCCACACAGCGATGGTATGTAGCGCCGGTGAAGCTTCTCGAGGGAAAACGCGCGCTGGTGACCGGCGTCGCCAACCGTTGGTCGATCGCGGCCGGCATCGCGCAGAAACTGCACGAGCACGGGGCGCAGATCGTGCTCGCCTATCAAGGCGAACGTTTACGCGGATCGGTCGAGAAAATCGCCGCCGAACTGGACGGCACCAGGCTGATCGAATGCGACGTCTCGTCGGACGAATCGCTCCTTGCGGCACGCGAAGAACTGGCCAACATCTTCGGCTCGATCGACGTCCTCGTGCATTCGATCGCCTATGCCAACAAGGAAGACCTCGTCGGAAAAGTATTTGAGACCTCGCGCTCCGGCTTTAACCTCTCGCTGGACGTATCGGTGTATTCGTTAATCGCACTGGTGAACGCGCTTCGCGACCGCCTGACCGACGGTGCGTCCGTGATGGCGCTAACGTATCTTGGATCGACACAAATCGTTCCGAACTACAACTTGATGGGCATCTCGAAAGCCGCGCTCGAAGCCGTGGTGCGATACCTTGCGTTCGATCTCGGGGATCGCGGCATCCGGGTGAACGCGATTTCCGCGGGTCCGATCTCGACGGCGAGCTCGCGACAAGTCGGCGGCTTTTCGCGCATTCTCGACGTGGTGCCCAAGGTTGCGCCGCTGCGCCGCAACGTGACGGCCGGCGACGTGGGCGACACGGCCGTGTATCTCGCATCCGCCCTCTCCTCGGCAATCACCGCAGACGTGCACTTCGTCGACGCGGGCTACCACGCGATGGGGATGTATCCGCCCGAGTTCACCGGCTGACCGCCGGCGCACGTTGCAAATCGACCACATCGGCATCCTGGTAGCCGATCTCGACCGAGCCGTACGCTTTCACGTCGAAACGCTCGGCTTTACCGAATCCTTTCGTGAAGTCGTTCCGGAGCAGGGCGTCGAGATCGCCGGGCTTTCCGCGGGCGACTCGTACGTGGAACTGCTGCGTCCGCTAAGCGATGATTCGCCGCTGACACGCTTCCTCGGCCGAGCGCAAACGAAGCTGCATCACATCGCGTATCGCGTCGCGGACGTAAGCGCCGCGCTGGCGGAATACACATCGCGCGGCGTCGTAGCCATCGACGAAACGCCGCGCCGCGGAGCGCGAGACAGCATCGTTGCCTTCCTTCATCCGAAGTCGACAAATGACGTATTGATCGAGCTCTGCCAACGAAACGAAAAAGCTCAGCCGGCGTTCTAACCACGCTCTAACGGCGAACTAATCGTAAACCCCGCGTGCCTCGGCCCATTTTGGGTGACAATAATCAACGAGGTACATGCATCAATGACTAAAAACTGGTTTCTCGGTTTGGTGACGGCGTCGATCGGAGCGATGTCGTCTCTCGCGCTAACGGTTCCGGCCAGCGCACAAGCAGTCTACGCGCCGCCGGGAACTTCTCCGCTGACCCCGGTCGCCGCATCGATGGAGCCGGCTGGTTGCCCGCTCTACGGCAACGGCCAATGGTCGTTCATTAATAACACGTGGACGTGGTGTCCGCCGGTCGCCGTCGCGTACGCGCCGCCGGTTGGCCAAGCCGCGCTTTCGGGTTATTACGGAATGGGCACCATCGCGCCGCCGAATACGATCGCGGTCGCCCCTCCGCAGCCTTACCCCTACGCGCCGTACTACGGTTCGACGCAAATCGGCTATCAGACGCCGTACGGCTACGGTTCGTACGGATCCCCGTACCCGTACGCCGCTTACGGATCGCCGTACACGTACGGGACCCCGGTAGCATACGTTCCGCCGGTCATCCCGCAAGGGTACGGCTACGGAACCCCCTACGCATATGGCACACCGTCTAGCCCGTACGCATACGGCTACGGTACGCCGTACACGTATGGAAGCGGCTACGGCACCCCGTACGGTTACGGCTCGCAGGTCGCTTATGGCTCACCCTACGGCGCTTCGCCGTACGGTGGCTCGCCCTATGGATCGCCTTATGGCGCCTCGCCCTACGGATCGCCTTACGGCGCCTCGCCCTACGGCTACGGCGTTCCCTACGGCTACTCGACCGGGCAACCGTATGGTTACGGTTACGGCACGCCCTACGGCTACGGTTACGGTTCGCCTTACGGTGCCAGTCCCTACGGTTCGGGCTATGGTAGCCCGTACGGCAACGTCGGATACAGCCCTTACGGCTCGGGCTACGGTAGCCCGTACGGCTACGGCTCGATAACCGGTAGTCCGATTCTCGACGCGGTCCTCGGTGTCGCAGCGTCTTCGCTGATCTCATCGGCCTTCTCGCCGAACTACGGCTACGGCTACCCGTCGGCATACGGCTACGGCGCATCGCCCTACGGCTACGGCGCCTCGCCTTACGGATACGGTGCCTCGCCCTACGGCTACGGTTACCCGTCGTCGCTCGGCTACGGCATGGGTAGCGGCTACGGTTACGGTGGCGGCACCTACTACGGTGGAAACACGTACAACATCAACCGCTACTACTACTACGGCAAGGGCTGGCACAGCCAACCGCCGGGCTCGTCGGGTTCGGGCTCAGGTTCCGGAATCTACAAACAGATTCACAACGAGAACACGTGGATCGCTCGCGACAAAGCGGAGATCGCCAAACTCCAACAGGAAGGCGGCCATCAAGCCCAGATCCAAAAGCTCGAAGGCGACATTAACCGCGATCAAAATCGCGAACAGCGCCAGAAAAACCGCGCGCACAACGATCAGCAGCGCGAGATGGCGCATCAGAACGCTCCTCACGAGCAGATGGCACACCAAAACGCTCCGCACGAGCAGATGGCACATCAAAACGCTCCGCACGAGCAGATGGCACACCAAGACGCTCACCCGGTTCGTACCGCGATCGCCCAGCATGTTACGGCAGCACGAATCGCTGCGCAGCACGCGATCACGCAACACGTCGCGGCCGTCCGCTCCCAGGTGCAACGTATAACGGCACAACGTGAAGCTACGGCACAACGTGAAGCTACTACGGTCCGCAACGCGCAGAGCGCTCAAGCGGAACGTAACGCCAACCAGGCGCGTCCGTACCAGAACAACGCCTATCAAGCTCGGCCGTATCAGCAACAGTACAACGGCCAAGCGCGGCAAGCCCAGGCGAATCCGTACGAAGCGCGTCCCTACCAGCAACAGCAACAGTACAACCAAACGCGTCAGTACCAAGCCAATCCGTATCAGCAACAGCAGCAGAACCAGACGCGTCAGTACCAAACCAATCCGTATCAGCAACAGCAACAGAATCAGACGCGTCAATACCAAGCCAACCCGTATCAGGCACGTCCGTATCAGCAGCAAAACACGCAGCCGCGGACGTACCAACAAAACTACCAGGCGCGGCCTGCCCAACAGAACTACCAGTCCCGGCCTCCCGAGCAGCGCGCGGCACCTCCCGCGCAACACTCGAACGGCAACAGCGGCGGATCGGGCGGCGGTAACGGCGGTGGCGATAAACACCATCCGCCGGCCTAGACTCGACGACCGGCCCCTGCCTCCACTCCACCTCCGCGCCTCCCGGAACACTCCGGGGGGCGCCTTCGTTCGCGTTGCTTCGTCAGATGGTTCCAAGCCGGGTCGTTTACGCTGTCTGCCGAAGGAGTAGGCCGCTTTGATTTCGGGTCCACGCGAACGCCGTCGCCGGGAAGCCCTGGGCTCGACGGCCGCCTCAATTCTGCTACACGCGATCGTTCTAGCACTGCTCTTTTCGTTCGTGCGAGCGCTCGTCTTCAGGCCGGCAGGCGGTGGCGAACACGTATCTGAGACGACCACGCTTTCGCTCGAACACCAGATCAAACAAAAGACCAAGCCGCACCACAGGACCCACCGAACCCCGAAGACGGTGCTGCCGCCCCCGCCGGCGATGCACGAGCTCGCGCGTGAGGATCCGACCGCGCCCGTCTCGCAGCCCCCGCCGCAGCACATCGTCACGCACAAACTGGGTTCGGTAGCGATCTCCCGGCTGGTACGCGATCGTAATGCGTACACGGCCGAGGTCGCTCAGCTCAATCAAGGCAACGACGTGCACGCGATTCCGACGATCGATCCGGACTCGCGGGGATCTTCAACCAAGAGCTATGCGTTTCAGTTCGGGGCGTCGTCGGGTCAGGACCACGGCAACGGTATCATCACGCCGGTGCAAAGCTGGCAAGAACACGGTAGAGATTGCTATTTCGCGCGCTACGAATACACGTATCCGAGCGGCGCGATGGAAGATGGCTCGATCGTTTGGCCGATCTGTTACGATCCATCCGCGGATCCGTTTCATTCGCCACCGCATCCGATGGCGTTTCCGTTGCCGGCGATCGGCTACGTGTTACCGCCCGGAACCGACCTTCCGCCGTTGGAAAAAGACGCCTACAACCAATATCAAGCGGAGATAGCGCACTAGCCGGGAGAGCTAGCGGTGTAACAGCGGGGTTTGCAGCAGCCCGTTGATAACGAACTGGACCGCCAGCGCCGCAAGCAAGATTCCCAGTAACCGGCTGGTGACGTGCACGCCGGTGGTGGTGATGATCTTCAAAATAAACGTAGAGCCGCGCATGCATAGCCACGTAACAAACAATGCAGCCGCGTATGCTCCGGCGAGGACGATCAAATTTAACCGGTCGCCGTGCGCCAGCGAGACCAGCAATAACACCGTAGCGATCGTGCCCGGCCCGGCGATCATCGGAATCGCCAGCGGAAATACGGCGGGATTCTCGACCTCGGCGGCTTCGCGCTCTTCTTCTTGCGTTCGCTTGGCGCCGGTCGGACGCGCGAACAGCATATCGATCGCGATGAGGAACAGCAACACCCCACCCGCGATCGTAAACGCCGGGAGCGTGATTCCTAAGTAATGTAACACCGCCCGTCCGACGAGTCCGAAGAGCGCCATAACGACGGCAGCGACGAGCACGGCTTGGTCGACGATACGGTTGCGCCGCGCGGCCGGCATGCGCGCCGTCGCGCCGAGCGTCATCGGAATCATGCCGATCGGATCGATGATCGTGATCGCTGTCGCGAACGCCGTAGCGGCAAATCGGACGTCCATCGCGTCCATCATAGCAGCGCGGTCAATGCGACGCGCCGGGAAGGCCCGGCGCGATGCCGGCATCGATTTCCGTCTCGAAGGTGCGCCGCCAGGGCAGCGTGATATCGATGGCCGCGATATGATATCCGGGATACAGCCGGTCGAGGATGGCTGCGGCCTCGTTCCAGAGCAGCGCACGGTTTCGATCGGCGACTTGCTCGGTCTGCTTCGGCGTGAGCAGCGTGTGATCGTCGATGCCTTGACGATCGAGCCAATCGTTGAGTTGCGGCCGTACGTCGTCGTGATACGCATAATCGTCGACGAAGCGCATAAACGTGAACGTCTTGTGCGCCAGCGCATCGTACGTACCGGTACGACGGCCGGCACCGGCCGCCACCGCTTCGGCCAGCGCCGTACCTACGGTGTTCGCGTTCGTGTTCCAAGACGCGTACGCGTCTAAACGGGCGGCTAAACCGTCCGAAAGAATACGCTGCGCGAAACTCGCTTGCGATGCATATGATTGCAAATAGCTCAAGTCGGCGAGCGCGATGTTTCGTCCGGCGGAAACATCGCCTTGCATCGCGGCCACGAAGGCATCGTCTTGCGCCGCGGACGTTTGCGGAACGCGCACCGACAGCACGATATCGGGATCGCCGGAAACGAGTTTGCCGCCGCACAGCGCGATCAACCCGTCGATTGCGTCAGCAACCGGCGCAAACTCTAACGGATCGACGTACGCGCCGCCTTCCGGGCGAGAATAACGCACCGCGATGCGAGGCTCCCAGCGCGCTCCGCGCGCGATCGCACCCGAGAGCAACGCCATCCCCAACTCGTCCGCACCCGGCTCGATAGCCGGCAACGGATCGACGCCGGCCGCGGCCGCCTCGCGCTGCAGTAGCGCCACTTCGCCGACGTGCAGTCCAACCGGGCCCGCATCGTCCTGACCCAACACGAGACGGTCGAGCGTTCCGGACGCGCGCATCGCGATCAATGTCCGGTCGACGTCGAGGTTCCGCCGGCGCGTTGCAAGATACGCATCGAAGGTTGCGGGCGGGATCGACGCGCGCAGACCTTCCGCGGTTGCGACCTCACCGGGAAGCAACGGATCGTGCAGGTTCGCGTACGCCTGTAAGGCTTTCCATTCCGGATACGCAGCAAAATAGTTCGTACCGGCCGGCACGCCGGTCGGCGCGAGTCGCATAATCGTTCCAAACGCGGCGACCCACGCGTCCGGACGACGCCGGCGCAAGGCGCGCAACGCGCCGAGCCGTTGCACCGCGTCGATATATGACGCTCCGGGAATGCGCGAAGCCACCAAACCGCCATAGGCGAGCATGTCGGTCGACACGACGAACGCGTCGTTACGCGGATCGTTCGAACGTACGGTCAGCCAATCGACGATACCGTCGGCGTCGCCGGGTTGTAAGTAGTTCCCAAGCAAGCTTTTGGGTGGGATCGAGACCGGAACGCCCGCGATTCTGCCAAGCAATACCGGGAGTTGCACGGTGACGGGACGGTCGTCGAGCGGCACGAACGCGATGGCCGCCAGCAGCGATAGCGCGTGGAACGGGTTCACAGAACCGCGCGCAACGATCCGCCGGCCCGCTCGAGCATCGCGGAGGCGACATCGAGATCGACGTCGCGCCGCAATACGACGATCGCAAGTTTTACGCGGCCATCGCAACGATCCAGCGCGCCCTCGGCTCGATCGCGATCGACGCCGGCAATCGACTCGACCAGCCCGACAGCACGTGCGCGCAGTTTGTTATTCGTCGCAACGACGTCGACCATGCTGTTGCCGAAGGCTTTCCCAAGCCGCACCATGATCGCCGTCGATAGCGTATTTAGCGCTATTTTCTGTGCCGTCCCGGCCTTCAGACGCGTCGAGCCGGTCAGCGCTTCGGGCCCGGTTTCCAACTCGACGACATCCTCGGCCACGCGTGCCAACGCCGCGTTCGGAACGTTCACGATCGCGACGGTATACGCGCCGCGTTCCGCGGCGGCCGCCAGGGCCGCAACGACGAACGGTGCCGAGCCGCTTGCCGATAATCCAAATACCACGTCGTTTTCGCGGACGCGTTCGAGCACCAAGTCCCGGCCGGCTTCGCGATCGTCTTCGGCACCCTCGATCGCGCGCGTAAGAGCGCCCAATCCGCCGGCGATGTGCGCCGCAACTTGTTCTTCGCCAACGCGAAACGTCGGGTACAGTTCGGCCGCATCGATCACGCCGAGCCGGCCGCTGGTGCCCGCGCCAATATAGTGGAGACGGCCACCATCGCGCAGTCGCTGCGCCGTTCGGTCGACGATGCCCGCGATCGCCGTCGCGCATTCGGCCACAGCTTCGGAAGCGCGCCGCTGATCGGCGATCAGCAACGAAACGAGCGTCTGAGTCGAAACGGCATCGAGTTCGGCCGTTTCGGGATGTTGGAGTTCGGTCGCCGGCACGTCGGCGCTCACGTCGCGAATGTTTCGGCCATTCGAAGGGCAGCGTCGTGCGGGGTGACCGTTGCGCGAATGGTGTGCAGTTGCGGCAGTTCGTTGGTGAGGTGCGTTTCCAGCAAGTACGTCAACGTGCTCGGCGTTCGAACGACGCCGCCGTGCAAAACGAGCGGCATTTCGGACGAAACCTCGATCGCGCGGCCAACTGCTCGAACCAGATCGAACAATTCGCGTGCCGCGTGTTGGACGATCGTCACGGCACTTCGTTCGCCGGCGTCCGCGCACTGTAAGATCACCGGCGCGATGCCGGCGACGGCTGCAACCGTCGAAGGCGCATCGTACGTGAACGAGAGAAGCGCGTCGCGATCGCGTCCACCGATGCGCTCGGCGATCGCTGCCACCGTTCGGTCGAACGGACAGCGTCCGTCGAAGGCACGTAGCGTTAGACGCAACCCCGCGGCGCCAATCGCGTATCCCGAACCTTCGTCGCCGATTAGGTACCCGCCGCCGCCGCAACGCGCGCTGCGCTCGCCGTTTTCGCCGTATGCGATCGAGCCGGTGCCGGCGATCAGGACGATCCCGTTTCCGGCCGCGCCGGCAGCATTCAACGCCAACCGCGCGTCGTCGATTACCGAGATGTGTGCGCCCGCGAAGCGCCGGTGCAACTCGACCGTCAGGGCCTTCGCGACGTCGGCGCGTCCGGCGCCGGCAGCGCCGACGACGATCGCACGCGGAGCCGCGGGGGCGACCGCGGCCGCGATCGCATCGCCGATCGTCAGCGCCGCGCTCTCGATTCCGGCCGCACTGGGATTCGCCGGAGCGAATTGCACGACGTTCCGTTTGCCGTCGATGAGCGCGACCGCGGTCGTGCCGGTTCCGCCGGCGTCGACGCCTACGTCAAACGGCATTCGCGATCCATGCGTTCGAGCAGATTCGAAAGCTCGTGCGGAACGATCGCGCCTAAAACGGCCGGCCGCTCCGCGCCGGTCGCAGCCGGAACGTTGGCGGCGCGCCCGCGCAGCGTTTCGTACCCCAAGATTGCAAACGCGATCGCTTCCTTAGCATCCACCGGCACGCCATGCCGGTCGGAGGTTTCGATTCGCGCGTGCGGTGCGTGATGCGACAGCCGTTGCAATAAGTGCGGATTGCGTGCCCCTCCGCCGCTGACGATGGCGCGCGGTGCGCGAAAATTCGTGGCTACAATCGCTTGGGCGACCGTTCGAGCAGTGAGCTCGGTCAGCGTCGCGGCGCCGTCCGCATCGTTTAAACGCCGCAGACCTTCGGCGTGCCGCGCCAAGAACCGATCGCCGAATAACTCGCGGCCGGTGCTCTTCGGAAATGGCAGCCCGAAGTAGGCTTCTTGCAGCATGGCGGCAACAAGCGGCTCGTCGACTTCACCGCGCGCTGCCAGCGCACCATCTCGATCCATGGCCGAAACGCCATTCGAGCGTATGCCGACGAACGCATCCAGCAATATGTTCCCGGGCCCGGTATCGTAGGCGTACGCAGCCTCCGCACGGGCTTTCGGCAACGCGGTTACGTTGGCGATTCCCCCGATGTTGATGGCAAGCCGGTCTTCGGCCGGATCGGAAAAGAGCAACGCGTCGACGTGCGGCACGAGCGGTGCGCCATGGCCACCGGCGACGCAGTCGGCGGTGCGAAAATCGAAACAGACGGTCGCACCCAAGCGGTCTCGAACGGTGTAGGGATCTCCGATTTGTACGGTTAGCCTACGTTCGCCATCGTGCCAGATCGTTTGCCCGTGCGACGCTACAAAATCTATCGCACCTCCCGCAACCGAAGCTGCCGCATCTGCAAACGCGATGCCCAGGCGCCGGTTTAGCGACGCAAGGCGCTCGATCGAAGGCACGTTCGGCGGAAGCGCGGCGCGCAGTTCCTCGAGCAATGCGCGCTCGAATTTTGCGGTTGCGAAACGAACGAGCTCGACCTCGTAGTTGTTTTGACGCGGAACGAGGTCGATCAACGCCGCGTCGATTCCATCGAGCGACGTGCCGCTCATCAACCCGATGGCCCTCACGGCGTGAACGCTTTCATCGCCGCCTCGTAAAACGCCGCACGTAAAGCTCGCGTGTCGGACCGTCCGTAATACACGGAGTTGGTAAGCAGCACCGCAGCGACGTCTTCGAGCGGATCGGCCCAAATACACGTGCCGACGAAACCCGTGTGTCCGAAACTCTGAGAATGCATGTACCGGCCGCACGAGTTATCGTCGCGCGTTTTCAACGCCCAGCCCAACCCCCGACGCAAAACCGGATCGTAGGCTTGCTCGGAGATTGCTTCTCGTACCAATCGCTCGCTCAGGCCGCGCTCGCCCCGCCCGTGTAACGGCGATAGATACCGTTCCGCCAGACCGGCGACGTCGGCCGCCGAGCCGAACAACCCGGCGTGACCGGCGACGCCGCCCATCAAATGCGCCTTTTCGTCGTGCACGGTGCCTTGCACGCGTCCACGCCACGCATCTTCTTCGGTTGCCGGAATTCGCGAACGCAGAATTCGCCGTGGACGAAAACATAGCGTGGGCGACGGAAACGCTTCGTGCATCGCCGCCGCTAGGCTACGGCCACCGGCGCGCTCGATGACGGCGCCGAGCGAGATAAATCCGAGATCGCTATACGTAACCCGCTCGCCGGGGGACGTTGAAAGCTCGCGTGTTAACGCGAAATGCTCGACGTCCCGATCGAGGATGGTGCGATAATCGGCACCCGAGTGCATGCCGGAGTCGTGCGCCAACAACATGCGCAACGTTATCGCCGCGCGCGGTGTATCGCGCCATTCGCAAACGTATGCGGTCAAGGGCGCATCCAGCGAGAGCACGCCGCGATCGACCAACTGCAGCGCCAGGGTCGCGACGAACGGCTTGGTGAGCGAAGCGAGGTCGAATCTCGTATCGACGTGTACGTCGCGCGCCTGGCCGTCCAAGCGCGTCGACCCCAGCGCGCGTTCGAACTGAACCCGGCCGCCGCGCTCGATGCGTGCGACGGCCCCGGTAAAGGACGTTCCAAGGGCGTTTTGCAGAACGGCGTCGACGGCCTCAAATCGATTCACGAGAGCGCGACCGGCAACTTGCCCTCGGGCAGCGCGTTACCAAACAATACGTCGGCCAATCCACCAATGGCCGAAGCGTCGTCGCCGTAACTCGCCACCACGTGCCGTGCTGCGGCGAACTCCGGCACGTCGAACGGTTCTAGCGCCGAAACGATCAAGGCGTCGGGAAAACGTTCGATAATGGATCCGATCGCACGTGCCTGCCGGCTGTATATGTGCGCGCGCCGGGCCATCACGATCGGACGGCGGTCACGGAGTCGGAGTTGCGAAAACGTTTCGTCCAAAGCATTGGGCGGCGGATCGAGCGGCACGATGTAACCCGCCAACGCCGGCGCCTCCGAGCGCAGCGAAGGCCGCGCTATCGCATCGGGCGCTACCCCGTCGGCTGTCTCCCCCTCGAACGACACGACGGCGCTGGTCAACGGATCGGCGTGCGCGAGGCCGCGAACCAGCGTAACGGCACGGCGCGCGATCTCGCGTCCGACGCCCGGATGGGGGGCGAATTCATCAACGGAGATCGGCTCTTGCGCGTTCGCACGTAATCCGATCACGCGCGCGTGCGCTTCGGTCAACCGCTGCATCGTCAGTAGTTCGCTTTCGACCGCGCGGACGATCGCGGCGGCGACGGCTTCCGCGGCTTCCCAAGGACGGCTAACGATCACCGCGTCGACTCCCGCCGCTAACGCGCGAACGGCGGCCTCGCTTGCGTCGCCGGCGCCGGCCATCGTTAAACAATCGGTGATGCAAACGCCGTTGAATCCTAAGTTGCGTAGGCGAGCGACAACCGCGGGCGATGTGCTGGCAATGTTGCCGGGATCGATCGCACGCGCGAAAAAGTGGCCGAGCATCACCGCGGGCGCTTGTGAAGAGACGCGGCGGAACGGGACGAGCTCGCGTGCGTCCAACGTCCGTTGCGAAGCCTCGATAGCAGGTGCGGCAAGATGCGAATCATCCTCGGTGTCGCCGTGACCGGGAAAATGCTTATAACAAGGCGCGATGCCACCACGCCAAAGTCCCTCCCCGAAACTGGCGCCCAGGTCGGCAACGCGCTCGGGATCGGCGCCGAACGACCGCGTGCCGATCACGGTATTGCGGGCTCGCAGCGCAAGATCGAGTACCGGTGCGAAATCGACCGTGCACCCCGCGCGCCGCAGGTCGAAGGCAACTTGTTCGCCGGCCCGCCCGGCGAGCTCGAGATCGGCGGCCGCTCCGAGCGCCATCATCGACGGCATCGGCTCGACATCGCGACGCAAACGAACGACGCGTCCTCCTTCTTGATCGATTCCGATGGCGGGCGGCGGATCCGGCGCGAAGCGGCGCCGCAATCCATCGGTGAGGCGACGTACGCCCTCGATGCCGGAGCCATCGCGCACGAACAGCACGTAGCCTCCGAACGCCGGCACGTCGACGGCCGCCGCGTCGCGGTCGATTCCGGCGAATACGACGCCTCGCGCCATTTTCTCGAGATCGGTCACGAGAGCGTCATCGCTTGCGCGCCGTCGAATTGCACGATGAATCGTTCCGGCAGCTCGAGTTCGACTTCATCGCCCGGGGCGCCGGCCGAATCCGCCGGCACGCGCGCGGCGATGGTTCCACGTCGCGTTTCAACGGTAAGGTACGCGTCGGCTCCGGTGCGTTCACGCCGCACGATGCGACCGTGCAACGAGCCGCCCGGTCCGACCACGACGCGCTCGGGGCGAATGCCGCAGGTGCCGCTCGCATCCAGCACGTTCATAGGTCGCGCGCCGAAAAACTTGGCAACGACCGCGTTGCGCGGTGCGTCGTACACGCGCTGCGGTTCGCCGGCATCTTGTATCCGGCCATCGATTACGACCGCCAACGTATCGGCGATCGATAACGCTTCTTCATGCTCGTGGGTTACGTAGACGATCGGCCCAGCGAAACGCTGGCGCACGCCCATAATTTCGTCGCGAATGGATCGGCGCAACGACGGATCGAGGTGCGCTAACGGCTCGTCCAACAGCAACGCGGCCGGATCCGACAGTAACGCGCGCGCCGTCGAAACGCGCTGCCGTTCGCCACCCGAGAGTTGGCGCGGGCGGCGCTTACGCAAATGCTCGACATGCAGCGCTTGTGCGACGCCGTTTACATCCTTCGAAGACGCGCCCGGCCGCAAGCCAAAGCGAAGATTGCTTTCCACCGACATGTGCGCGAACAAGGCATCTTCCTGAAAGACGACCGCGACGCGCCGTTGCTGCGGCGCGAGCGCTCGGATGCTGACGCCGCTAAGTCGCACATCGCCGGATCGAATCCGCAACAATCCGGCGATCGCCCGAAGCAGCGTCGTCTTGCCGGCTCCGGACGGTCCCACGACCGCGAGCACGGTGGCAGGCGGAACCGTCAACGTGATTCCGTTCAACACCGGCGCGCGGGCAGTGCCGTAGGCGGCCACGAGATCGACGATTTCGAGCGACAAGTATTACGGCTTCGGTGAGTTGCCTACGGCCGCAGCGTAATCGGCACGGCCCGATTCGTCGCCCGCGCGCGCGCGCAGCACGGCATCGCGGACCGTCGATACGGAGGCGTCGTCCGCCGTGCCGCCGCCCAGCACCAACCGTAGCGCGATCAGCGCTAAGTCCGGCGTACGCTCGCCAAGCAAGCGGATGCCCTCCAGAAACGGCGCCGCCTTGCCGGTGGGGGACATTTTTGCCAGTTTCTCGATCACGGCGGCCTTCGTTGGCCGGCCGTCGAGAAGATAGCCGTCCAACAACTCGAAATCCATGTTATGGGCTTCGTCGTCCGAGCGGTCGTGCTCTGCGCGTTGACTTTGGGAACCTTGGCGGCAGCTCCGTCAGGCGACCTTAGCCGCTTTCTGGATCGTATGCGCGCCGCCGCCGGGCCGGTGTGGAACGCGCACTTCGTTTCCGTGTCGCGCTTAGACCTCGAGGGCGAAACGACCGTCGTCGAAAGCGAAAGCCACGGTTTGGCCTTCGTTTTACGCCGCTGCAACGGCGAGCTGTGCTCGGGATCGTATTTCGACGGGGCGCACCTGTACGCGATCGATATCAACGATAGCGCGGTGCGCAGCGGCGACGCAGAGCCGTATCTGCGGTCGCTGCGTCTGGTCGCGTCCCTGGGATTTCTCGCGCCGTCGTTCGCGTCACAGCAAAATGGCCGGATCGTCGACGCCGGCATGACGACGTTTCGCGGCGCGCGATTTCGCACGTTTTATATCACCGATACCATCGCGCTGCCGCTACGAATCTACGTCGATCCGCACACCGCATTGATTCGATACGCCCGCGACATCGGCGGCGACGACACGTTCGAGTATCGCGATTACCGTCGCGCCGAAGGCTTCGACGTGCCGTTCGAAGTGTTGCACAACGGTGCCACGCTCGAGCGCTACGACGACCGTACCGTCGTCGCATCAGCGTTTCACCCACCACACGGTTTGGTGCCCCGCTTCGCGGGCGCCGCAGCTTCGATCCCCACCGATCCGGCGCACGTTACGCCGGTCGTGGACTGTACCATCGCCGGCATCCCAACGCGATGCTTGATCGACACCGGAAACTCCGGTATGTCGATTAGCACGGAGCTTGCGGCACGGATAGGAACGAGCGTGCTCGGAACGTACCACGTTCGCGGCCTCGGCGATTATTCGACGCAAGTCGTTCGCGCGGGTCCGCTCCAAGTCGGGAATGCCACGTTTCCGGATGCGTATTATGTGGTCTTGAACGACGTTTCGCGCTACGGGTACGACGTCGTTTTGGGTGCGGATTTCGTGGCCTCGAGCGGTCCGACGATCGACTCGCGCGACCATACGATCGTATTGGGAGCGCCGGTTCCTGCCAACTCGATCTCGGTACCCCTGTCGTTCGAAAACTTCGTGCCGGTCGTGAACGTTCGCTTGGGCGATGTCGACGCGCGCCTAGCCGTCGACACCGGCGACGAATCGAACATCAACCTTTCGTACGGATTTTACAGCAAGCATCCGACGTTGTTTTCGATCACCGAGCGCCGGCTGGTCGGTGGCATCGGCGGAACGAGCGTCGAGCTGATCGGCAACATCCCGCAAGTCCAGATCGGCCCGTATCAAGCCGGCCATCAAACGATCGGGACGACCCAGATGCTGCACGGGACGGCACTCGGTCATCTCGGTGCCGCGTTCTTGCAGCAGTTTACGGTGCAGTTCGATTACGACGCGGGCGAACTCCATTTGCTGCCCCTTCCCTCGTCGCTGACCGTTCCGCCGGCCAAGTAGCCGGCAAACCGCTCCTTTATCCACTGGGCGGCAGCCCCCGTAACGAACCCTTCGCGTTCGCGATGCGGCGCGTGCCCACAGTTAGCGAGCAACAACGTGTCGGTCTCCGGATGCCGCCGGACGATCGACTCGACCTGCGCGATGGTGCCGTAGAGATCGTCGCGTCCCTGGATGACCAGGGTTGGAACGGCGATACGTTCCACCGGCGCCTCGATGTTCCAGGACGCGAACGCCGGCGATAACCAAATGTCGTTCCATCCATAAAACGTGGCGTCGGGGTCGGCGTGATATCGGGCGAGGCGCTCGCGCAGCGAGTCGCGTTGATAGGTGGTGCGAATCCCCGCGATGCTGCGAATCGACAATTCTTCCACGAAGACGTGCGGTGCCTCCAACAGCAGTCCGCGAACGCGCTCGTTGCCGGCCGCGGCACACAGAATTGCGATCGACGCGCCGTCGCTGTGTCCCACGAGGACGGCATCGGTCACCGCCAGCATCTCGAGCAACGCCGGTAACGTCTTGGACGCCTCGTCGTGCATGTACGACACCGGTCTCGGCTCGGACAGGATCGATGAGAAACCGTTCCCGTAACGCGAGTACACGAGCCCCGCGCATCCGGTTTCGTTACGAAGCCGTAACGGAAAATCGCGCCAGGCATCGACCGAGCCAAGCCCTTCGTGCAAGAACACCAGCGTGGGCGCCGATGGGTCGCCGTCGATGGTGACGTACTCGAGTTCGACGCCGTTTACGCGCGCGACCGACTTGGAGCCGTTCACCGCTACTTCGTGCGAACGGCGGTAATGCTCCATGCCGGCAGCGTCACGGTAAAGCTGTTGTTCCACGCCGGCAACGTCGAGGTAACGGGCTTTTTCCAAACGTTGTTCTTCGACGCATCGTACAGCGATTTATCGTAGACGACCATCGTTCCGCCCGAACCACTGCCGACGCCTGCGATAGAAATTGGAACGTGGATCGCTGCGTTTTTGTCGAGATTGATCAGCAGCAGCGCGTACCCGCCGTCGTACGTCGATGCGAACGCGCGAACGTGCGGGGCCGATTTTACGGAAACCCCAAGAACATGCTCGCCATCGCGGACGAAATTCGACGCAACCTCGAACGCCCGTCCGGTGGGGAGCACCGTTCCGCGCGGAACGTTTTCGCTCGAACAGTTTTCCTGGATGGTTCCATCCGAGAACACCATGAAGCCACCGAAATCTTGCCAGCCGTACAGCGACGAATCGAAGTCCCCGCCGTCGCTTTCGGAGTCACAACCGCCGTACCCGAGCCACCACGTCGCGCGGGTAACGCCGTTCTCGACCAACTGGCCGATGACTTGCGCGGCGTACAACGCCTGCGTGATCGAACTCGTTTGTTTGCCCGGCGTGCCATACGTCGATCCCAGCTCGCCGACGTAAATCGGCGTATCGGCGCGTCCGGCGGTCTTCAGGTCGGCTTTGAGTGCGCCTAAGTATTGATTGAGCTTGGGGGCGGCCTTTTCGATCAAGAATTGATCGTCGACCGTCGTTCCCTGCGGATAGTAATGCAGTTCGACGCAGTCGTACTTCGCGTTCGCCAACACGGTCGAATCCCAGCCGGACGTCTGCGGATCCACATCGACGCAGACGTTGATGGGGGATGGGGACGCTGCCTTCATCTTCGGATAGAAATCGTTAGCAACGTTCTGCGCGTACTGCGATGGGTCGTGCGGTTCGCTATGCAAGTCGGTTTCCCACGAACCGTACTCCTCGTTTCCAACCGACCACCACTTGATGCCGAGTTTCTTCTTTTTGTTGGCGTACGCAACCCAACCGGCGGCTTCGGTGGGATCGGCCCCAGCATCGCAGGCCGGGTTCGATCCGTAGTTTACCGTGATCGCGACGTCCAGCTTTCCGCGCTTGGCGATGTCTTTGATGAAGTTATCGAACGTCGAGTTCGGATTCACGTAGCCTGCACCGCAGTTTCCGCTACCCAGCGAGTTGGTTTGCCAATGGAAGTTGTCGGACTCAGAACCGCCTGGCCAACGCGCCGACGCCATGCCCGCCGTTCGAAAGGCAGGTATCAAATCCGGCTGCGTGATGTCATACCACGTCGCCATGTTCGCGCCGAGCACGAGCGACGAAACGACCGCACCCCTTTTCGACGGATTGACGACGATCGAGGCAGCTGCGCTACTCGCGGGTGCAACCGCAGGCACGAGCGACGTTGCCGCAGGGGATGACGCGGGCGCGCCGTTGCAAGCACTGAGACTGGTTGCCAGCAGTGCCGGCACGATGCGTCGTATCATACACTTCTTATACTGCTCGCTCGGTGAAGAGTCAACGTAACCAAGCGCTGGGAAATCCGCTGCGGGACGAGTCGTTTTACGGTACAATAGCCACAAGGCACATGAACTCTTGGCTCGTGTCGTTGACGGCAACCGCCGTCGCCGTAGTGGCGGCCATCCCGGCGCGCCCGAACGCCGGCCTCACGCAAGACGCTCCCGCCACCTACACGTTTCACATGGACATCGGCATGGCGATGCGTCACTTTCCGTGGTTACATTTTCGCATGGAAGGCACCGGCGATTATGCGCGCGGGGACCGCTACGTCGTACATCTTACGAAAACCCCGGCGCTGTTTTCAAAGATGCACGATATCGATCTTTCGATGATCGATCCGGGAATGTGGCCGAAGCGCTATCGGGCCAAACTTCAAAGCCAACGCGACGGCGTGACGGTCTATGATCTCACCGCCGTGAACGATCCGTCGATGCGCGCCGCGAGCGTCGCGCTCGGCGCCGACGGCAGCGCCCGGTGGGTCGACGCGCAATACGCGGACGGCATGCACCTCCACATGACGCTGACGAACAGCAGCGTAAGCGGATATGTGGTCCCGGTATCGCTGGATGCCGATGTGGACTATCCGCACATGCCGATGTCGGCCGACGCCTCCTTTAGCGACTACAGTTTTCCGACTCTCAGCCGATAGTTCGCTTCGCCCGGCAAGAGAAGGGTGCGCCGCGCCCGCGTGCAACGCCCCGTGCCGATGGCACGCGTAATCACGCATCGTGAATTCAAGCTGCTGCTGGATGCAGCCAATTTCCCAACCAAACATTCTGTTATCGATTTCAACGACGCACTGACGGAAATCGCGGCGTCGCTCGGCGTCCGCTACGATCAGTTCGATTCGATCGATTCGCAGATCCGCCAAGTGCGCTTCTTCGACACCGCCGACGAAGCATTGCGCCAAAGTAACGTCATCTTGCGAATCCGTCAAGATCAGTCGACCGGTTGGCCGGACGAGACGTGGGAGGTGACGCTCAAGCGCCGCTCGCACGACTATCAAGCGGCGGCCGACTTCAACGTCGGGCACTCGTTGCGCTTCCGCGAACGCTTCAAATTTAAAGAGGAGATCGTTCGTGACGATGCGATCGGAACGAGCCGTCGCATTTTCTCGAACAACAACGTCTTCGAATCGCCGTTGCACACGTTTAGCGCGCCGGTAGCGCGGATCGTCGAGATTTTCCCGGGCCTGGAGGCGTTGCACCTCGATCCCGATGCGACCATCGAAGCCGTCAACAAAGCGCGAGTCTTCGAGGTACAAGCTCGCCTGGGCATTTTAAACTTCGGAAAGGATGCCGCCGCCCATCTCGATCTTGCGGTTTGGATGCGCCCGACCAGCGACGCCTTCAATATTCTCGTCGCCGAGTTGGCGTTTGCGTACAAAGTGGTCGGGACGACGGCGCGTCATCAAGAAGGGCACGAGGCCGCGGATCGTTTCTTCATCGAACTGCAAACGCCGTTGCACGACAAACTAGCCGTCGGCACGACGAAAACCGCGCTAATCTACGGGCGCGACGAACGCTGACGCCGGGCTTACGAAGCCTCGGCTGCCGTCACCACCGGGTCGCTCCAACCTCCCGGCGGCGCTAACGCCTGCTGCGCCGACGGTCCCCAAGTTCCCGGCTCGTATGAGTTCACCGGCGTAACGTTCCCCAACACCGGGTCGACGATGCGCCACGCTTCTTCCACGTAATCTTGGCGCGCGAACATCGTCTGGTCACCGGCCATCGCATCGGTCAACACCCGGTAGTAAGCATCCTCCTCGAACTCCGAGAGGTGCCGCGATACCATCAGTTCGATCGGGCGGGGAGCGTCTTCCGTTTCGGAAAGGGCCGTGACGCCCAGCGCCAGCTCGACATCCGGGCTCATCCGCAAACGAACGTAATTGTTCTCGGCGGCAACGGAGAAGATGTGCGGCGGCTTGCGCAGACGCATCAAGATTTCCAGCGCGGTGACCGGCAAGTTCTTTCCGGCTCGAATGTAAAACGGCACGCCTGCCCAGCGAAACGTATTGACGAACAATCGCAGGGCGGCGAACGTTTCGGTGGTCGAACCGTGCGCGACGCCCGGTTCGTGCAAGTAACCGTCGAACTGCCCGCGCACCAGATCTTCCGGTCGGAGGGACGAGATCGATTCCAATACCTTTACCTTTTCGTTGCGCACCGACTCGCTGTCGTTGCGCGTCATCGGCTCCATCGTTACATCGCACAGCACTTGAAAGATATGGTTTTGGATGACGTCGCGAATCGTGCCGGTCGCATCGTAGAACGCGCCGCGACCCTGGATGCCAAAGTTTTCGGCCATCGTGATCTGGACGCTTTCGACATATTCGCGATTCCAGAACGACTCCAGCAACGGGTTCGAGAAACGAAAAAACAACAGATTGCGGATGGGGCGCTTTTCCAGGTAGTGATCGATTCGAAAGATCGCGTCCTCGGTGAAATATTTGTGTAGGACGCGGTTGAGTTCTTGCGCCGACGCGAGATCGTGTCCGAACGGTTTTTCGACGATCACGCGAGCGCCGATCGAACAACCCGCGCTGGCCAGCCCCTGGGCAACGGTTTCGAATAAGGCGGGCGGGATCGCCAAATAATGCGCGGGATGCTGGGCCGAGCCGAGTTGCTTTTTTAGCTCGACGAAAGTGTTCTGGTCGGCATAATCGCCATCGACGTAGCGTAGTAACGAGCACAGTTTCTGGAACGCCTCGGCGTTCAGGCCGCCGTGCTGCTCCAGGCTGTCCTTGGCGCGCGCGACGAGTTGACTGAGGGTCCATCCGGCTTTTGCGACGCCGATGACGGGCACGTCGAGCTTCCCGCGTTCGATCATATTTTGGAGCGACGGAAAGATCTTCTTGTACGCTAGGTCGCCGGTCGCGCCGAAGAAGACCAATGCGTCGGAATGCACTTGACTCATTGTTGTTCGAGATGTCCGCCGAACTCGAAGCGCATCGCCGACAAGAGCTTGTCTTGAAACTCTGCTTGTCCGCGAGATGCAAATCGTTCGAAGAGCGCCGAGGATAAAACCGGCACCGGGACCGCTTCGTCGATGGCGGCCTTGATCGTCCAACGTCCTTCGCCCGAGTCCGACACGCGGCCACCGAACTTCGATAGCTTCGGATCCGCATGCAATGCGGATGCCGTGAGGTCGAGCAGCCACGAAGCGATAACGCTGCCGCGGCGCCATACTTCGGTGATGTCGGGAAGATTGAGATCGTACCGGTACAGGTCCGGATCGCGCAGCGGCGTGGTTTCGGCGTTGACCTCTTGCTTCTGGTTTCCGATGTTAGCGTTTTGCAGGATGCCGAGACCCTCTGCGTACGCCGCCATAATGCCGTACTCGATGCCGTTGTGCACCATCTTAACGAAATGACCGGCGCCGTTCGGACCGCAATGCAGGTAACCTAGCTCGGCCTGCGAGGGCGCGCCCTCACGCCCGGGCGTGCGGTCGATCGATCCTTTTCCCGGTGCCAGCGTTTTAAAGATGGGGTCGAGCCGATCGACGGATTTATCCGGTCCGCCGATCATCATGCAATAACCGCGGTCGAGGCCCCAAACGCCGCCGCTCGTTCCAACATCGACGTAATCGATGCCGGCGCCCGACAACGCCTTCGCGCGCCGGATATCGTCGACGTAATAGGAGTTTCCACCATCGATCAGCGCGTCGCCGGCTTGCAGCAGGGGTTGCAGCATCGAGACGGATTCGTCGACCACGCCGGCCGGAACCATCAGCCACACCGCGCGCGGCACGTCGAGTTG
>DASXXU010000172.1:0-3535 GCA_036502885.1 Candidatus Tumulicola sp. | reverse complement strand
CTCAAACGTGTTCATATATCTCCACGCGCCGCGGCGTCCGAACAGCAGCCGGACGAACTCGGTTACCCCCGGCTGAGGAGAAGCGTTTTCGGGAGCGTCATCGTTACCGGGCCGGCCCGCCGGTCCAGTTATCGCGATCGGTGTCTGGCGCTCGCCCATGTACATCGACATGATGATGGCCGCCAAATCCGACGTATGGTCGATGTGTAGATGCGTCAGCAGGATCTGCTCGAGCGACGAAAGATCCAGACCGCTCTGGCCGATGCGCTGGAAGATTCCGCCGCCGGCATCGACGAGCATCCGCGGCTTCCCGTCGATCGACAGCACGTACCCGGACGAAACGCGCGTGGGCGTTGCGAACGGGCCGCCGCTGCCGAGGACGGTCAGCGATAGCCTCGAGCTCAAGAAGCGAAGCCGTTCACGTCGATGATGGCTTGAGCGAACGCTTGCGGCGCTTCCTGCGGAAGATTGTGACCGACCCCGCCGCCGATGAGCCGGTAGTCATATTTCCCGGTAAACTTCGCGCGGTACGCAGCGGCGGGTGCGTGCACCGCCCCGTTGTCGGCGCCTTCCATCGTGATGGCGGGCACCGTTACGGCAGGGCCAAGCGCCAGTTGTTTTTCCAGATCGTCGTACTTCGCCTCACCTTGTGCGACGCCGATTCGCCACCGGTAGTTGTGGATGACGATGGCGACGTGATCCGGATTCGCAAAGGATGCGGCCGTCCGATCGAACGTGGCGTTATCGAAGTTCCATTTCGGCGAAGCATTCGTCCAAATGAGCTTGTTGAACGTATCCAAGTTGTCGCGATAACCGACGAGCCCGTTCTCGGTTGCGAAATAATATTGATACCAAAATGCGTATTCCGCGGCCGGAGGAAGCGGTTTCATACCGGCGACCTGATTTCCGATCAGATAGCCGCTCACCGAAACGATTCCTTTGCAGCGTTCGGGCCATAGTACGGCCATAATCGCAGCCGTTCGCGCGCCCCAATCGAAGCCGCCGATGACGGCCTGTTTGATCTTCAACGCGTCCATGAGCGCGATGATGTCGAGAGCGACCGCCGATTGCTGGCCGTTCCGGAACGTATCGCTCGAAAGAAACGTCGTCGAGCCGTACCCGCGCAAAAATGGAACGATGACGCGATAACCGGCGGCTGCGAGTATCGGGGCGACGTCGACGTAACTGTGGATGTCGTAGGGCCAACCGTGTAACAGTATGACCGGTTGACCGTCGGCGGGGCCGGCTTCGGCGTAACCGACGTTCAGCAGGCCGGCGTTGATTTGTTTGAGCGAGGCAAACGACGTGTGCGATCCCGCTCCCGAGGTGAGGTTGGTAGCGAGGAGGTTGCGGACTTGGGCGCTGGCCGGTCCCATGGTTGCGAGCTGGGCGCCGACGACGGCAATCCCGGCGTTGCGCAAGAAGGCGGCGCGATCGAATTTATGTTGTTCGGACATTGCATTTCTCCATTCGGCTGCGGCTCGGAGGCCTGGAGAGATAGTAGCTCGACCCCACCGGGTGCTCACAGCGACAGTCCATACAGTTCGCCCAGACAGTCGACGGCTAGTGCGCGGATGCTGCGTCGAGCGCGGCCCGCGTTTCCAGCAGCGCCTCGTCCTCGGTCATCCGGCCGCCATCGGCGCCGGCCGACGCGATGAGGTCTTGCTGCGGATGCTCCGCCAGCGTGGTACGCAGCAGCTCGTCGACCGATTTTCGTCCGAGGCCCGGACGGAAGCCGGTGCGGTCCTCGCGGGCTCGAACGAAGCCCGATAACCTCGCCGCGACCGCAATATGTCCGCGCAGCGCGGCCGCCGTGGCCGCGTAGACACACGTGCTGTTGAACCACATGGTGTCGTAACGTGGGAGATCCAGGATCTCGCGAACGGCCTCGACCGCGCCGTCGACATCACCGAGCAATAGTCGAAGGCCGCCGACGATGCGCAAACTTTCTTCGGTGATGAGTTCGAACGGGCCGTGTTCGCTGGCCAACATTTGCTCGGCGATCTCGAGCGCCCGCTCGAGGTTGCCGGCAACCAGTTCGATGGTGCACAACCTCGACCAGCAATGTAAGATAACGAAATACCGGTCCCCGCACGCTCGCGCGATTGCCTCGGCCGCTACGAGATCGGCGCGCGCCTCGTCGATTCTGCCTTGTATTTTGCGAAGCGTGGAGCGGTGCGCGAGCACCACCGCATACCGCACGGAGGTGAGCAGCTCAGGCTTCATCGCGACGACGGCTGCAGCGCGTTGCGCCGAACGCTCCGCGTCCTCGAACATGCCGTGCACGGCGTAGGTGGAGATTAGCCCCGAGTGAAGGTCCAGAATATCGTCGGGATCGTCGATCCGGTCGTTGAGCGCAACGGCGCGTTCGATCGCGAAGAGCGTTCCCGTTTCGTAGAACGCCCGAGCGATGAGATCTCGCAACAGGCGCGCGACCACGCGAGGATGTTGCGCTTCGTCGATGCGCTCGAGTGCCATTTCGACCCAGCGACGATGCTCTTCGAGGCCGCCGATTCGTTCCCAAACGCTGCTGCAGCCGACGATGATGTGCCCGGCGTAGCCGCGATCGTCTTGCGACTCGGCATCCAGCGACCACCTAATCGCCGAGCGAATGTTATCGATCTCGGGCATGAGCCACGCCAAATCTTCCCACGGCGTCACGTCGTATCGCAGGTGGAGCCGCTCGCCGATCGTTGCCAGCCAACGTGCGTGGGCGCGGGCGACGTTGGTTTCGTCGCCGCTTTCGCGCAATAGTTGCACGCCGAAGGATCGAACCGAATCGAGCAGCCGGTAGCGCACGCGTTCTCCCGCGCGCTCGGCCTGCACCAACGATTTGTTCACCAACGACGAGAGCAGCGGCAAGACCGACGAACGTTCGAGCGACGCGCTTTCGCAAACGGTCTCGGCCGCGGCAAGCGTGAAGCCTCCCGAGAAGATCGACGCGCTTCGCAACAGCTCGCGTTCGTCCGGCGCGAGCAAGTCGTAACTCCAGCGAATCGTTGCGACGGTTGTCTGCTGACGTGCGGGCAAATCTCGACGAAGCGCTGGGATATTGAAATGTCCGTCCAGATGCGCCTCGAGCGCTTGCAATCCGACCATCGGAAGCTGCGCGGCGGCGATTTCGATGGCGAGCGGAATACCATCCAATCGCCGGACGATCGTGGCGACGGCGGCGAGATTCGCTTCATCGAAAACGATGCTGGGATCGGCCGCCTCGGCGCGCTGCACGAATAATTGCACGGCATCATCCGCCAGCGACAACGCCGGAAGGCGATAGACGAACTCACCGGCGATATTGAGCGGTTCGCGGCTGGTTGCCAGGATCGTGACGCGCGGACACAGCGACAGCAGAACGTCGACCGCTTCGGACACTTCGGCGACCAGATGTTCGCAGTTATCGAGTACGATTAGCGTGTGACGCGATGCGAGTACGCGCGCTACATCGGCGATGGTGGTCGCGCTTTCGCTGAACACCGGCCGAACCGACGAAGCGATTTTTGCCGGGATAAACGCGCTATCGGTGAGCGGGGCCAGA